>CAMCBE010000120.1 GCA_945872805.1 Chitinophaga pinensis
CCATCTGACGAATCGATTCAGCTTAAAGTAAATGAATTTGCTGAAGCAAAAGTATACGCCATTTCAAAAAGTGCAAGCAGCAAAGCCGATAGGTCAAAAGCATATGATGAGGTAAAGAAAGAAATAATGGAACTTTTTGGTGCTGAAGCAACACCAGAACATAAGAAATTAGCTAAAAAATACTACGAAGACTTGAAGTGGGATGTAGTACGTAATATGATGTTGGATGACAGAATCCGTCTTGATGGTCGTCAATTAGATGAAGTGCGTCCACTCGAAATGGAAGTAGATATTCTTCCTTCACCACACGGATCAGCTTTATTCACAAGAGGTGAAACACAATCACTTACAACGATTACCTTCGGTACTCCTTTAGATGAATTGCTCATCGAAAGTGCTGCAAAATCTGATTATAGCAAGTTCATTTTACATTATAATTTCCCTGCGTTCTCAACGGGTGAAGTAAAGCCAAATAGAGGACCAGGTAGAAGAGAAGTAGGGCATGGCAACCTAGCACTGCGTTCATTGAAACAAATGATGCCTGGAAGTGATTATCCCTATACGGTACGTGTTGTTTCTGATATCCTTGAATCAAATGGTTCATCATCAATGGCAACGGTATGTGCTGGATCACTCGCCCTCATGGATGCCGGTGTTCCTATTCCTAAGCACGTGAGTGGTGTTGCCATGGGACTAATCACAAGACCATCTGATGGTAAATATGCTATTTTGACGGATATCCTCGGCGATGAAGATCACCTTGGAGATATGGATTTTAAAGTAACTGGTACTCGCGACGGAATCTGTGGTATTCAAATGGATATCAAAATTGATGGCTTGAGTATGGAGACAATGCGTGAGGCGCTTGGACAAGCTAAAAAAGGTCGTTTACATATACTTGATGCCATGTACAGTTGCTTCGACAAAGCGCGTAGTGAGGTTAAGCCACATGCACCACGTATGGAGAAAATGTTTGTCGATAAAGAATTCATTGGTGCAATTATCGGCCCACAGGGAAAAATAATTCAAGAGATTCAGCGTGAGACTGGAGCCACAATCAATATTGAAGAAGTTGGTAATCAAGGTGAAGTGAGTGTATTCAGTCCTGCTAAAGAAGGTCTTGATAGAGCTGTAGCCTGGATCAGAGGGATTGTTTCTATGCCTGAAGTGGGAGAAGAATATGAGGCAAGAGTGAAATCAATTATGCCTTATGGAGCTTTTGTAGAATTCTTACCTGGAAAGCAAGGATTGCTTCATATTAGTGAGGTGAGCTGGAAACGTCTAGAAAATCTAGATGGCATCCTGAAGGAAGGTGATTCTGTTAAAGTGAAGCTGATTGGGTTAGATCCAAAAACAGGAAAATTCAAATTGAGTAGAAAAGCCCTCATGCCAAGACCAGACGGAAACGATGGTGGTGGTTCAGGGGAATCAAATAGTTAAAAAAATAGCCGGTAACCATACCGGCTTTTTTATGGTAGAATGTGTAGAAATTATCTTTCAATCATTATCTGATCAATCAAGGGATTTGCTCATCGCAAACCTGCCTGAATTTGGGTTTCATGGTATGGAAGAAACCGAAGAAGGCCTGATTGCTTATGCTAATGTCAACGAAATCAACCATGCTGAATTTGAGCAATTCTGCATAGAACATGCATTAGTCTTCAGTCAACAAATCGTAAAACAGCAGAATTGGAATGCTTTATGGGAATCTAATTTTGATCCTGTATTTATTCCAGGACAAGTGCATATTAGGGCTCATTTTCACCCCCCTGTAGAAGGGTTTACACATGAAATTCTCATTACGCCTAAAATGAGTTTTGGAACAGGACACCATGCAACTACACGAATGATGATGACCGCGATGTTAGACATCGATTTTACACATCAACATATTCTTGATTTTGGCACTGGCACAGGTATACTATCGATATTGGCTGAAAAATTAGGTGCCGTTTCTATTCAAGCGATTGATAATGATACCTGGAGTATTGAAAATGTAGCAGAAAACCTAAAAATGAATGATGCTAGTCGTTGTTCTGTTTTTTTGGGTGAAACACTCGATAAGTTGGGAAATGCAGATCTTATATTAGCAAACATTAACAAATCTGTCTTGATTCAACACGCGGTTTCGATTTATTATCACCTCAATACTCCATTGAAGCTACTTATAAGTGGCTTATTACAAGAGGATTACGATGATATTTGTGGAGTTTTTACACCGCTTTTTGGAGCTCCAATAAGAAGGCTCGATGACACAGGATGGATAGCTTTGTTATTTGAAAAGCGGTTTTAAGCTTATCTTATACGCATTTTTGCGAATTTTTCATTAAATTTGTTCTCCTTAAGATATCCACAATAATGAACGAGTTTATTCTGATCATATTAGCTTACATGTTGGGATCTATCCCAACATCGTTGATTATCAGCAAAACACAATTTAATATTGACATAAGAGATTATGGCAGTGGAAATGCCGGGGCAACAAATACTTTTAGGGTATTGGGTTCAAGATGGGGCAGTATTGTGATGGTTTTAGACATGCTAAAGGGTCTACTGGCTGTTAAGCTAGCGATATTACTTCCTTTTTATGTTGGAAATGATTTTGCTCGAACTAATTTTCAAATTGGATTAGGGTTGGCTGCCGTGTTAGGGCATATTTTTCCTCTTTGGGCAGAATTTCGTGGCGGCAAAGGGGTAGCTACCTTATTTGGACTGATTATCGCCATTTCTCCTTGGACAGCTTTAAGTTGCGGTGGTGTTTTTTTATTGGTATTGTATCTTACTCGTTTCGTTTCATTAAGTTCTATTTTAGCCAGCATGGCATTCCCTGTATTCATTCTAGTTATATTTAATGTAGATAATAATGCCTATCGCATCTTTGCTATCGCCGTTGCATTACTCGTGATATTAACTCACCAGAAGAATATTGGCAGGCTTTTCTCTGGTAGTGAAAGCAAAGTACCCATCTTCAAAAATCGAGATAGAAGAAAGTCTAGGCGCCAATTCTAGTTGTTTTCCACGATAAAAAAATGACGAATAATCATTTCTGAAATCTGTGGAAAAAATGTTAATTTTATAGACATAACCAAAACCAAGGAATTATGCTCATCAATATTTTTGAAAGGCTAGAATTTGGTGATGAAAAAAATCTCCTCATTCAAGGTATCCCATCAACCTTGGAAAAGTTTTTTACAAAATTGTCTTTTGCTAAGAATGTAACCCCTTTGTTGAGGAGTAGAAAAATTGATTTTGCTTTGGTATTTGCCATCAATTACACACAGCTATCTGCTATATTAAAGGATGTTATTCCTTCTTTACGCAATGAAGGTAAACTTTGGATAGCTTATCCCAAGCCCACCTCAAAGATAGTGAGCGATCTAAATAGAGATTGTGACTTTGAATGCCTAATTCAGAAGGGATTTTATAAAATTGATGATGTAGTTATTGATCACGTATGGACTGCTTTACGTTTTTGTACCACACCATTGCCAATTTTAATGGAAGAGGTTGTTGAGCTTTCAGAGGCGATGTATAGTGAAGATGCAACGATTAAAGATATTCCAGTAAAGTCATCTTCCAGAAAAGTAATCACCCCATTTTCGCTTTAATTCCTTTTCATTCATTGTTTTTATGGATGTCAAGATAACTCTTGAACAACAATACTTTGCCTAGTTGTTACCGACCGAATAAACCTTGATATAGTTAAGGCAACTATTTCAGACCAATATTACTTTTGTTAAATTTTTTTAACGGTATTTGTGGGAGATTAGAAATCAATCATATATACTACATTTGAAGACGTAAAATTATTATCATGAGCTTAGGTTGGATTATTTTTATTGTTGCTACAATTGGCTTTCACATTGGTCTTTTTGGCATGTTCAAAAAAGC
The DNA here is from genome assembly GCA_945872805.1 of Chitinophaga pinensis. GTDB lineage: Bacteria > Bacteroidota > Bacteroidia > Chitinophagales > Chitinophagaceae > Pollutibacter. The sequence goes on from CAMCBE010000120.1 coordinate 3,892, forward strand.
GGGCATAGATGGATGGAAAGCACTTGTTCCTTTCTATAATACTTGGCTGATGGTAGACAAGATGGAACTCAAGAAACAATGGTTTTTCTTTCAACTCATTCCCATAGTAGGGCAGTTCATAACTATCTGGCTCTGTATAAAATTCGTTGAACATTTTGGTCGCTTTTCTGTCTTACATCATACCGCTACCGTTTTTTTCCCTTTTATCTATTTTCCATATTTAGGCTTTTCAAAAAATGAGCGATATGCAGGTATTCCCGTAGTAAAAAATTTTGCTAAATCCGCTTCAAGAGAATGGATTGATGCTGCAGCATTTGCAATCGTTGCGGCTACCATTATCAGAACGTTCATTTTTGAAGCATATGTAATCCCAACTGGATCAATGGAAAAGACATTGTTGGTGAACGACTTTTTATTTGTGAGTAAAACAAGTTATGGTCCACGCATTCCAAATACACCATTAGCATTTCCATTTGTACATCATACACTGCCTTTCAGTAACTCTAAGTCTTATTTAGAATGGCTGAAGCTACCTTACAAGAGATTCTTAGAAGAACCGGTTATGCGAAATGATGTAGTTGTTTTTAATTATCCAGTTGGCGATACAGTAATTAAAGAATTTCAATCTGAAATTAATTATTATGATTACCTCCGTGCATATGAATCTAGAGGTGGTACACGTGAGATGCTCTTTGCTGAACGTGATGATATTCTTGTGAGACCAGTAGACAAACGAGAAAATTTTATTAAACGATGTGTTGCGATTGCTGGTGATACACTGAAGATAGTGGATGGTATTTTGTATGTGAATAATGAGAAAAATTTCATTCCCCCTGCATCGGAGAAGCCATATATTGTGCAGCTAGATGGTAATGGATTTTTCCCTGATGAATTCGTTAAGAATGAACTGAACATAGACCCACAGGATCCAGAGCAGCGTGATCTTTTGCCTACTCCCGATGCTCCTAACACGTATAGAATTACCTTGACAGCAGAGCAAGCGGATAAAGTAAATGCATTCCCATTTGTAATAAAAGGTTCGTTATTGCCAGAATTAAACTCGAGCGGATTTGGAAATACATATCCATATGATACAACAAACTTTAAGTGGAGCGAAGATAATTTCGGACCATTGTGGGTTCCTAAAAAAGGGGCATCTATCTCGTTAAATATAGCTACTCGCTCGCTGTATAAAAGAGTGATTCAAGTATATGAGAATAATACATGGGAAGAGCGTGAAGGGGCTTTCTATATTAATGGAGTTAAATCAGATTCGTATACATTCAAAATGAACTACTACTGGATGATGGGGGATAATAGACACAACTCTCAAGATTCAAGGTTTTGGGGTTTTGTGCCAGAAGATCACATAGTAGGTAAGGCATCACTGATCTGGTTCTCATGGCAAAGTGGTCCTCGTTGGAATAGAATTTTCAAATTGATCAAATAATCTAACTCTATTACGGGATACTATTAGCGTTTTACCTATTAAAATTTGCTGATCTCACCAGCAATGAATTTCAGTGTATACGCTGCAACTTGTGCTCTATATTGAGCATTGATGTATCGATCTTGCGCTTCACTTAAACTCAGTTGTGCTTGTCTCAATTCTATGGAGTTACTTTGAAGCTTTTTAAATCGTTCTGTAGAAATCATATTATTTTCTTCAGCATACGTTACATTGGTCTCTTCAATCTTTGCATCTGACACTGCATTTTGGTATTCCTGATAGGCTATTAGCAGATCACGTCTAAGGTCATTTTTGAGGGCATTAATTTCTATCGATTTCTGCTTTTGCATAACCGAATTAACCTTTAATTGCGTTTTAAAAATATTACCATTAAAAATAGGTATGCCAAATGCTAATCCAATGTTTGGTCCATATGATTGGTTAATTAGAAAAAGACCTGCACTTGCTTGTGATCTATTCAGGTAAGTATTCGAATTGATGGTGGCAGTTGGATTTCGTTGTGAGTTGATTATTTTTCGCTCGCTTATTAAAAGAGATCTTTCTTTATCGGCAATTAATATGTCGCGATTTTGAGATTCTATTTTATCAGAAAACGATTGATAGTCAATTGATGGAATGGAGAATTGTACTTCAGAGGCGTCGAAAGGTGAACTTGGATCACGTTTTAATAACGCATTGATAATAGCTTTCGAATTTTGAACTTGCTTCTGGATATTTTGTAGGTTTATTTCTTGTGTGTTAAGGTCGATTTTTGCTTGAAGCATATCGGTTTTTGCACCACTTCCAACATTAAAGCGAGTTTCTGCAATTTTCAATCTTTCTTTAGAAAGGTCAATAATAGCAGAGATGGATGCTATTTGCTTATTCAGTCGAACAATATTATAATAGCTGTTTAGCACATCATAAATCACTTGATCAATTTGCTGTTTAAAAGCAATTTCTCCAATCTGCTCTATGGTTACAAAACGTTCTTTAGTAGCCTTGATTTTATATCCATTATAAATTCTCCAGGATACACCGATATTGC
>CAMCBE010000121.1 GCA_945872805.1 Chitinophaga pinensis
TATGAACTTGTATTTCATTAATCCAAACTTATTAAAGAGAATTTAGATCAGGATATATCGTTATTCACAATTACAGGCAATTTAATAACAGAAAGGTTATCTGGGCAGGCTAATAATAGGGCTTTAATTGTTTTATTACGTGTGGGATCAATGAAATGGCTTGCTATTTCTGCAAGGGGCGTTAAAACAAACCTTCTTTCTGAAATTCTAGGGTGGGGGATCGTTAACGCTGTTTCATGTACGGTAAGATTATTATAATAGAGGATATCAATATCGATTGTCCGCGCTCCATATTTTTCTTCCCTTTTTCTACCAAGGATATTTTCTACCTTCAAAATGGCATTAAGTAGTTCAATTGGTTCTAATCCTGTTGAAATTCTTATTACTTGATTCAGAAATGCTCCTTGATCAAGTTTCCCCCAGGGGGCTGTTTCGTATATAGATGAAAATTGTTCGATCCTTCCGCATTTATCAGCAATAAGCTCAACTGACTTGGTTAAGTAGAAATTTCGATCACCTACATTGCCACCTATCAATAAATATGCATCATTCATAAATCGAATTGATCAATAGCCGTAAAGTTCTTTAATTTTACACTTTAAAACTAATTACGTTGAAAAGTTTTTTCAAATCATTTTTCGCATCACTTCTTGCCATATTTACCTTTTTTTTGATTTTATTTCTATTTTTCTTCGCAGTTGCGAGTGCCTTAATGGAAGAGGAAAAAACTGAATTGGCTAAAAAGTCGGTTTTAGTCATTGACCTTTCTAAATCATTTGATGACAAACAAAAAGAGGATCCCTTCGCAGAAATAACGGGCAAGTCTGACGATGTTATGCCAAGTTTATCAACCACTATTCAGTTAATTAATGCTGCCAAGTCTGACTCCTCCATAAATGGTATTTACCTGCGTTCAGCAACCAATGTAAATGGATATGCAACGAGTAACGAGCTTAGAAATGCCCTAATATCCTTTAAGCAGTCTAAAAAGTTCATTATTGCTTATGGGGATTATATCACTCAAAAGGCTTACTACGTAGCTAATGTCTCCGATAAAATATATTGTCATCCTAAAGGCTTAGTTGAATGGCAAGGAATGTCAGTAGAATATATGTTTTTCAAAAATTTAATCGATAAGCTTGAAATAAAGCCACAGATATTTTATGCTGGAAAATTTAAGAGTGCCACTGAACCATTTAGGGAGTCTCAAATGACTGAAGCAAATAAAGTTCAAACTACTGTTTGGTTGAATGATTTATACGACGACTTAATCTCAACTACTTCTTTGTCGAGAAGAATTAATGCAGATACGCTGAAGGCATATGCCAACAACTACGAAATTGCAAATACAGAAAAAGCGCTTGATGTTCATCTAATTGATGGACTTAAATATGATGATGAAGTAAAATCAGAGATTCGAAAGAAATTGGCTATTACAGATGGTAAGAAAATAAATTTTATCAGTTTGTCTCAGTATAAAAAAGTAGCAGATTTAAAAATTAGTTTTTCATCAGACAAAATTGCTGTTGTTGTGGCAGAAGGAGAAATTGTGTATGGTAAAGGAAATTCAGATCAAGTTTCTTCTGATGAATATCTTACGTTATTGAGAAAGCTTCGCAATGATAATAATATAAAGGGTATTGTATTAAGAGTTAATTCTCCTGGTGGAAGTAGTTTAGCAAGTGAAATTATTTGGCGAGAAATTGAATTAATAAAGAATCAAGGAAAGCCTGTTGTAGTTTCAATGGGAGATGTTGCAGCAAGCGGAGGATACTATATTTCATGCAATGCCAATACGATTTTTGCAGATTCTAATACAATTACTGGCTCAATTGGTGTTTTTTCGATTGTCCCCGATGTCTCAACTTTTATGAAAAATAAGTTGGGCGTAACATTTGATCGAGTAAAAACTGGTGAATTTGCTGATGCACCTAGTGTTACAAGACCGATGAATGATTTCGAGAAAAATATTATGCAGTCACAAGTGGAACGTGTGTATATGGACTTTAAAAATAGAGTAGCTGCTGGTAGAAATAAAACAATCGAATACGTTGATAGTATTGCACAGGGTAGGGTATGGACCGGAAGTAGGGCAAAGCAACTTGGATTAGTTGATAAAATTGGTGGTTTACAAGAAGCTATCGCTGAAGTAGTCAAGTTGGCTAGAGTAAATGAATATAGAATTAAAACATACCCAGAGTCTAAATCATTTATTGATCAAATTCTCAATCAATATCCAACAGATCTTACTGAAACTTCATTAAAGAAAGAGTTAGGAATGGAACTATATAGTATGATGAAGCGAATTCAACAATTAAAGACAGGTAAAGGGGAAATACAAACGCGAATCCCTTTTGAGTTTTCTATACATTAATGTGTTGTTTCGTTCTTAACCTATATTTTATTTAACTCCATACATGAATCAAACCAAAACAAAGACCTATAGTCAATTTACTGCAATGATGGCCATTGCCAAAGCAAGTTTGCGTTCAATTTTCAGAAGTCCATCTGCTGTGATATTTAGCTTTTTATTTCCTATTATCTTCATCCTAGTATTCGGCTTTTTAAGTTCTACTGCACCCGTAATTAGAATGGTATTTGCTACCTCGTCATCAAACAATAATGAGCTGTATAAAAAAATGATTGAAGGCAATAATTTGAAGATTCTTACTCAACCTGAACTGAAATCGAAGCAAGATCTTGAGAAGGGACACATCACTGCAATTGTCAATATAAAAGAACTAAGTCCTGCCTCATACCCTAGATATATCGTTGAGCTTACAACATCAACTGCTGCAGTTGATCGAATCGGAATTTTGCAGTCCATTATTCAAAAGGCTATTGGCGAACTTGATCGGGACAGTCTACCAGGTAAGCAAACGCATGCATTCATTCAAAAAATAACCTTGCCAGGACGAGTATATAGGACAATTGATTTTATACTTCCAGGGCAACTTGGCTTTTCATTATTAAGTGCCGGAGTGTTTGGCGTTGCTTTTGTTTTTTTTAATTTGCGTCAAACGTTAGTATTAAAACGATTTTTTGCTACACCTATCCGAAAATCGTTTATTGTTTTTGGCGAGGGGTTAGGTAGAATCATTTTTCAAATGATTACAGCTATTGTTATTTTAGGTATTGGCTACTTTGCTTTTAATTTTACATTAGTTAATGGTTGGACAACCTTCGCAGAATTGCTCGTTCTTAGTTTAATAGGGTTACTCGTCTTCATGGGATTTGGATTTATTGTAAGTGGTTTGGCAAGTAGTGAAAGCGCAATACCGCCATTCGCAAATCTTGTAACGTTACCACAATTTTTACTTGCCGGTACATTTTTTCAAGTCGATAATTTTCCAGTATGGCTTCAGCCGATTTGCCGCATATTACCCCTTACGTATTTGAATGAGGCCATGAGAAATGTTGCCTTTGAGGGGGCACATCTATCAGACTGTTTGCCTCAATTGAAATTCCTTTTAATTTGGGGTGTTTGCCTTTATGCCATTGCTATTAAAGTTTTCAAATGGGAATAATTAGAAGAAAGCTTAAGTCTTTATTGGTTGTATTTTTTTTACTGAGTATTGTGATTGTTATTTTTTCCATGCTGTTCCCCTCTCAAGTGGTTACGTCTAAATGGATAATGATTGGGGCACAGAAAAAAGAAGTGCTGGCAAAATTGAATAATCTGGATGATTGGCCATCCTGGAACGATATTTTGATACAACAAGAAAATGTTCAGACCTATAAAAAAGATTCTATACTTAATAAAGGAGATTCAATCACTTGGGGACAATCTCAGCAAGCTTTGAATATAATTCGTTTTGATTCTATTCGTATAGATGGTTTGGATATGGATATTCAAATGGGAGGTAACCAATCCGTACATTCTGGAATAACCCTTTCTGTTCAGAAAGATTCAGTATTAATGTCGTGGTATATTATCGAAAAATTAAAATGGTATCCATGGGAAAAAATTTACGGTATGATGGCTGCCGATATGAAAGGGCCAGCACTTCAACATAGCTTAAGTGTGTTTAAAGAGCAATTAGATAATTAGTCGTTGTGTATAAATAGTTTTAAGTTTCTCATCATGCCATCCCATTTCGTCCTTTTGATTGCAGATTTCTTGAAAATAGTATTGAATTTTTCCTGCTCAAGATCCATCCAATCCTCGATGGAAAAACTTATGATCTCCTGTAATGGGGCTAAGTCGATATGTTTTGTTGGGGTGCTGAATGTATTCCACGGACATACATCTTGACAAATATCACAACCGAAAATCCAATTTTGAGCGTTTTTTTCTAGTTCTGCTGGAAGTGTTGGAGATTTTAATTCAATCGTAAAATAGGAGATGCATTTGGTGGCATCTATTACCTTGTTTGGTAAAATGGCTTCAGTTGGGCAAGCCTCAACGCATTTGTTGCAGCTTCCACAATAGTCTTTAGGATACGGTAAATCTGCGATTAGTTCAAGGTCTGTGATAAGTGTAGCAATAAAGAAAAAGGACCCCATTTTTTTATTGATTAGGTTTCCATTTTTCCCAATCCATCCTAAACCACTTTTTTGTGCCCATGCCCTTTCTAGTACTGGAGCTGAATCCACGAAGCCCCTTCCCTGGATGTCGCCAATAATTTCTCTGGCTTTATATAAAAAATCGTTTAATTTATTTCTTATGATTTCGTGATAATCTTTGCCATAAGCATATTTTGCTATTTTAGGATTTCCCTCATCTTGAACTTCTGCAGGGTAGTAGTTGAATAGAAGGGTAATGACGGATTTTGCACCTGGAACCAATTTAGTCGGATCAACACGCATGTCGAAATGATTTTCCATATAATGCATTTCGCCATGGTGATTATTCATTAGCCATCTTTCCAAACGTTTTGCATCTTCATCAAGTGATACAGGTATTGCAATTCCACACTGATCGAACCCAATAGATTCTGCAATCAGTTTGATTTTATCGGTGTTGTATTGCTTTATTTGATTCATGATCGCTTTATCTTATTCAATAGCCTGATCTATGCTTTTTTTAATAGCTGTATACACTTCTTTTTTTTCTGTGCTGAGCAAATTCTTAGATAAAATAATAGCAACATATTTCTTATCCAAATCAATCCATGGCCATGCGCCAAACAATCCCGGACAAGAAAATACTACACCTTGGTTACTTTCATTTTTTTCCTCAATCCAGTTACCCATTGCGTATTGAAATCCCTTTGCTACTTCGGGTATATTTCGAATTATAGCATCTGGGAATTGATTAGTAAGTATTTCCGCTATAGATTTTTCACTTAAGATTCGTTTGCCGTTAAATGTGCCTTTATTCAGCATCATCTGCATGAAATTGATATAATCAAATGCACTTGATACTGCTCCGCCTGAAGGGTTTGTTAGTTCACTTTCTCCAGCGAAACTTGTTGAGCGCATGCCTAACGGTTTAAATAGTTTTTCGGCAGCAATTCGTTCAAATGATTTTTTAGTGACAATTTCAAGTACTCTTCCCGCAATATTTAATCCAATGCCATTATACGAAAAGTGGGAGCCTGGATTATTTATAATCGATTTTTTTGCAGCAAAATAATTGACCTCTTCTTCTAGATTTTGAAATTTGCCTTTTTGGATAATCTTAAGGACAGCTAAAGCATCTCCATCAATACCTGTAGTATGCGTAAGGCAATGACGAATGGTAATATACCCTTTCATGTACTTTTCAAATACAGGGATGTATTTACTAACTGGGTCATCAAGTTGAATTTTTCCTTCATCCACAAAAATCATTACCAAGGCCGCCGTTAGCCATTTGCTGCTGCTGGCAATGGGAACAGGTGTTTTGAGTTGAAACTCCTCGGTTTCCTTCAAGAAAATATTTTTTGCTTCTTTATGTACAACTACTACATAATCTTTTCCAAGTGTTTTGTTATACTTGGTTATACTTGCAGTGACGCGGGTAAAATCGAGTTGTGCGAATGAATACTGAAAAAATAGCAGGAAAATCAATCCTAGACTGCATTTGCGACATGTTTCGAATGAATTATATGACATAATTTCCATTTTTTAGAAGTGGATGTTTATTTGAGGAATTATATTTATTAAATCAATACTATGAATTTAAATAACTATACCATACAAGCAGCTGAATCAATTCAATCTGCACAACAAATGGCTTTTAATGCAGGAAATCCTACCATTGAAAATGACCATATTTTGCATGCACTATTAGAGCAAAAAACATCTCCTGTTGATTATTTGCTCAAGAAGAATAATGTTTCGATTCAACTGTTGAACACGAAGTTAAACGAAGCACTGCAGAAGTTGCCAAAATCTGATGGAGAACCTGCACAGTCATTAAGTAGGGATGCCAATAGTTTAATGCTACGTGCTGGATCTGTA
>CAMCBE010000122.1 GCA_945872805.1 Chitinophaga pinensis
GTCATCCACTGCGATACTGATTGCATTGATTCCTTCTTGGCGAGCAGCATGTCCTGCCTTGCCTGTGGCAACAGCGTCTACAACAAGCAACCCTCTTTCAGCAATTGCCATTTGCATTTGGGTAGGCTCTCCAACCAATGCTCCGAAAATATTGCTCCCCTGAAGGGCTTCTTTAAAATCGCTGTCTTTTAATAAGAGTTCAATGCCGTCATTACCTGAAATTTCCTCTTCTGCTGTAGCGGTAAGTACCAAGTTAAATGGTAGATCTTTTCTTTCATGCAAATGCAAGAAAGTAGCGATTAACGAAACTAACGGGCCACCTGCATCATTGCTACCTAACCCGATTATTTTTCCATCAATCTCTATGGGAGTGAAGGGGTCGGAATCATATCCTTTAGCAGGTTTTACGGTGTCGTGATGAGAATTTAAAAGGATAGTTCCTTTTGAAGGGTCAAAAAAAGTATTAATTGCATAAATGTTATTTAACAACCTTTTTGTTGCAATATTTTTATCCTGAAGAAATTTCTCAATCAGGTCGGCTACTGGTTTTTCCTCCTTACTAAAAGAAGGTGTAGCAATCATACTTTTCAGTAGTGTTATAACGTCGGATGAATAAGATGTATTAGTTGACATAATTTATTTTTATGGGTAAATCACAAAATAGTAGTTCCGCTTTTGCCATTGGTTAGTTGATCTAATTGCAAGGCATCGCCAATAATTACTTTGTTTACTCCTGCATGAATAGCTTCAAAGGCATTCTCTAGTTTCGGGATCATGCCTGCAAAGATTGAGTTTTCGGTTTTTAATTTTTCGAATGTTTTTTTATCAAGCATTGGTATCACACTGTCTTCATTGGTTATATCAAGGAGTACTCCTTTTTTTTCAAATGAATAGATTAAGGTTGTTTCCATTTCATGTGACATTGCTTTCGCAATTTCTTGTGCAATGGTATCGGCATTTGTATTGAGTAGTTGACCATTCTTATCAGCCGTGATTGGTGCAATAACAATGGTTAACTGTTGCTTCAATAGGGAGCTAATGAAACCAGTATTAATTTCATCAATGTCGCCAACAAAACCAAAGTCAATACTAGGGTGAATTCTTTTATGTGCTTTTATTGTTTCTCCATCTGCACCAGTTAGGCCAATCGCAAGGCATTGAAATGCGTTTAGCGAGGCTACAATGTTCTTGTTGATATAGCCAGCATATACCATGGTAACTATCTTCAATGTTTCGCTGTCGGTTACTCGTCTTCCATCAATCATCTGTTGAGGGATCTCTAATGTTGCTGCTAGTTTTGTAGCAAGTTTGCCACCACCATGCACTAATATTTTCTTTCCTTTCAGCATTGAAAATGAGGAAAGAAATGCGTTGAGGTTGATTTCATCATCAATGATGTTTCCCCCTACTTTAATAATATATAGTGGTTCTTTTCTCATTTGGTTTTGTTAGGCATTGTGTTTAAGATTTCTGCAATCACTGCTTGTGCAGCCCATACCCTATTCGACGCTTCTTTTGTAATGAGGCTGTTTGGTCCGTCTAATATTTCATCAGACAATTCCACATTTCTTCTTACGGGTAAGCAATGCATCACTTTTGCATTATTCGTATTCTTAAGTTTTTCATTGGTCAGCATCCACGATTGGTCTATACTTAATACTTGACCATAGTCATTGTAGGAGCTCCAATTTTTAACATATATAAAATCTGCCTCTGAAAGTGCCTTTTCTTGGTCGTGAATGATGGTTGCCCCTTTTGTATATTCTTCATTCAGCTCGTATCCTTCTGGGTGTGTAATCACAAAATCGGCTTGACCCCATTTGTTTACCCATTGAGCAAAGCTATTTGCAACACATTGCGGTAATGCTTTTACATGCGGAGCCCAAGTAAGGACCACTTTTATCTTTTTATTTACACTGTTTTGTTCAGCTACAGACTCTTGTATGGTTATCAAATCGGTAAAGCTTTGTAATGGATGCATGGTGGCACTTTCGAGGCTTATTACTGGTACTCCAGCATATTTAATGAATTGATTTATAATTAATTCATTGTTGTCTTCTTCTTTATTTTGTAAGCTTGGAAATGTTCTGACCGCCAAGATGTCGAAGTAATTGCCCAGAATAGGCGCAGCATCTTTTACATGTTCTACCGAAGTACCATTCATGATTGCTCCATCTTCAAATTCTAATGCCCATCCTTCCTGACTCAGGTTAAAAATAACAGAGTCCATCCCAAGCTGTTTTGCGGCTACTTGTGTGCTCAACCTAGTGCGCATACTTGGATTTAAAAACAGGCATCCAATTCGTTTGTGTTTACCTAACGCTTCATCCTTCCAAGGATTTGCTTTGTAGTCAAGTGCTTTTTGAATGAGTGCCGGGATATCCGGGACATCATTGGCTGAAATGAATTGTTTCATGATAGCATTATGGTTGATATTCTGCAATTGCTTGTTTCAATGTTGAAATAAATAATGAGGCATCCTCTAACGATAATCCAAGAGAAGGGAGTAATCTGATTACATTTGGTTTGGCCTCACCAGTAAAAATTCGGTATTTAAAAAGAAGATCTTTTTTTAAGTTTTTGTGTGATTCTGGAACATCAAAGCCTATCATCAAGCCTCGGCCCCTTGTTCCACTTAACGTTGAAATGGATTTCAATTCATCTTGAAGGTACTTTCCAATCATTTCAGCATTTTGCATCAACGATTCTGATTCGATAACTTCTAACACAGCAAGTGCGGCAGCGCACGCAAGGTGATTCCCTCCGAATGTTGTACCCAACATGGAATGTTTTGCTTTAAATATTGGAGAGATAATAATGCCGCCGATAGGAAATCCATTGCCCATCCCTTTGGCCATCGAGTATATGTCGGCATCTACTCCAGCATCATCATGGCTAAAGAATTTACCTGAGCGTCCATAACCACATTGAACACTGTCTGCTATATATACTGCGCCGTATTGATCACATAGATTTCTTATGGTGAGGAGAAACTCATTGCTAGCAACATTGATGCCTCCAACGCCCTGAATGCCTTCTACAATAACTGCTGCTATTTCAATACCATGTAGTTTGAAATAATCGGAGAGGGAATCGGAGTCATTGAATGGAAGGAATACGATATTATTTGTTTCATTTACCGGTGCAACAATGGATGGATTGTCTGTAGCGGCTACAGCAAGCGATGTTCTGCCGTGGAATCCTTTTTTGAAGGCAATAATTTTCTTTCTATTGGTATGGAATGAGGCGAGCTTAAGTGCATTTTCGTTTGCTTCTGCTCCAGAGTTGCAAAGAAACAAATCGAAGTTTTTTTTGCCAGATACTTCCCCCAGTTTTGATGCAAGCTCTTCTTGAATAGGTATCTTAATCGAGTTTGAGTAAAAAGCAATTTTGTTTAGTTGTGTTTCGATTCTATTTACCCAATGTGGATGCGTATGGCCTATGCTGATTACTGCATGTCCGCCATAAAGGTCCATATACTCATTGTCATTATTATCCCAAACCCTTGATCCTTTGGCTTTGGTAATGATGATGTCATTAATTGGATATACGTCGAATAGTTTCATTATGACTTATAAAGATTGTTTGCAATAGTCGCAGATAACTTAATTCCTTTTATCATAGCAGAACTTAGGCCTTGGTGTTCCATTTCGTTTAAGCCTGCGATGGTACATCCTTTAGGTGATGTTACTTTATCAATTTCTTGTTCAGGATGACTCTTGTTTTCAGTGAGTAATTTTGCTGCACCAAGTGCAGTTTGTGAAGCGATGCGTAATGCGTCGCCTGCATGAAATCCAATTTCAACTCCACCTTGTGATGCTGCACGAATTATTCTTAAGAAAAACGCAATACCACATGCGCATAAAGCTGTTGCGGCACTCATCATCTCTTCTTCAATGACGATGCTTTGGCCCATTGTATTAAAAAGTTCTTGCACCATGCTCATGTCTTTTTGTGTTGCATTTGCAGACGACAAACACGTCATACTCTCTCTTACTTTCATGGCTGTATTGGGCATGGCTCGTATGATGCGAATACGATCCCCAAGAATTTCTTTGAACACAGTTGTATGAGCCCCAGTGACTACGGAAACAATAAGCTGTTTTTTAGCGTCAATTGCAGGTTGTATCTCCTGTAGTAACTCATTGAGTTGTTGTGGGAGTACACATACAAAAATAGTATCGGCATCTTTAATGGCTTCAATATTCGATTGATTAGTTTTGAATCCTTTTTTTTGTAATTCAGTCAAGGATTTTAGGTTTCGTTTAGTAAGGGTAACCTCTTGTTTTTTGCATGTTCCGCTTTGCACGAGTCCTTCTGCAAGTGCCATGCCAATATTACCAGCGCCGAGTATTGTTGCTTTCATTTTTTTTATTTTAGAATGCTTGTGGTTTTAAGTGTAGTCCAGTTTTTTCATCCAATCCAAACATGATGTTCATGTTTTGAATGGCTTGTCCACTGGCTCCTTTGAGTAAGTTATCTATTGCTGTGTGAATTACAATTGTATTGTCTAATTTCTCGATGTTGATCACACACTTGTTGGTGTTGACTACTTGCTTCAATGAAATAGCGGAGGTAGAAACATGCACAAAAGGTTGATCCCTGTAGAAGGAAGTAAATAATGTATTCAGTTCTTCTAGTTCCATATTGCATTTTACTGTAGAGGAAACAAAAATACCTCGAGCAAAATCTCCTCTCCAAGGAACAAAATTCAGCGTATGGTTTCCGGTAGATTGCAATTGATTAATGGATTGATTGATTTCTGAAAGATGCTGATGCGTTAGTGTTTTATACGCTTGTATGTTATTCACTCTCCAGCTAAAATGGCTAGTGCTGGAAAGGGATTGTCCGGCACCAGTTGATCCTGTAATTCCTGTTGTATAAATTTCACCCAGGCTGTTCTGTTGTGCGAGCGGCAGTAGCCCAAGTTGAATTGCGGTTGCAAAGCATCCAGGGTTAGCAATATTGTTTGCCGATTTGATTTGATGTTTATTTAATTCAGGCAGGCCATAAATAAATTCTCTTCCTTGAAAGAGTGCATCTTTCTTTATTCTGAAATCATTAGCTAAGTCAATGATTTTTATGCTTGAATCGATTGCATTACTTTCGAGAAACTTAGAAGATTCTCCATGGCCGAGACAAAGGAATAGGAGATCTATGTGTTGATTTATTTCACCTGAAAAAATCAACTCAGTTTCACCAATGAGGTCTTGATGAACCTTGAATATGGCGTTGCCTGCATTACTCTTGCTATGAACAAATTTAATGTCAACATTGGGATGATTTAGTAATAAGCGTATTAGCTCTCCCCCGGTATACCCTGCTCCACCAATGATTCCAATGTTAATTTTATTGTTCATATAGGAAGGTTTAATTTATTCTTTATTTTCATTTTGTACTGCATTCCAAATGATGGTTTGGTTGCCAAATATCTTACTGAACCCTCTCACGTCATCTCCAGTAAATCCGGCATTCATTTCGCCATATTTTCCAAATTTACTGTTCATTAAATCATATGAAGATTCAATACCGGTAACCTGAAAGCGGTAGGGCATTAATTGAACAAATACCTTACCCGTAACAGTTTCTTGCGCATGTTCTAAGTAGGCTTCAATATCACGCATTACAGGATCAAGTATTTGACCTTCGTGCAACCAGTTACCGTAGAATTGAGACAAGGTATCTTTCCATTGTAACTGCCATTTAGTAAGCACATGTTTTTCTAGTGCATGGTGAGCTTTAATGATTACCATAGGAGCAGCAGCTTCAAAGCCTACACGGCCTTTGATGCCTATGATGGTATCGCCAACATGAATATCTCTGCCAATTCCGAAGGGACCTGCTAAGCTCTGTAAATATTGAATGGCTTTAGAGGGGTGATCAAAATGGATGTTGTTTACAGCATTAAGTTCTCCCTTTTTGAAATCAAGAATTACCTCTTCATTGTCGTGTTTTGTGACTTGAGTAGGCCAGGCTGATTCTGGTAAGATTCCGTTTGATGAAAGTGTTTCCTTTCCTCCAACACTTGTTCCCCAAAGTCCTTTATTAATTGAGTATAATGCCTTTTCGGCATTCATTTGTACCCCTTTGCTTTGTAAATAGGTTATTTCTTGTTCGCGACTTAGTTTTAAATCGCGGATTGGGGTGATGATTTCTACACCGGGTATCATGATGTGAAATACCATATCAAATCTTACTTGGTCATTGCCAGCGCCTGTACTGCCGTGTGCTACTGCATCCGCCCCTAGATGTTTCACATGTTCTGCTATATGTATTGCTTGACTTAAACGTTCTGCACTTACACTTAGCGGATAGGTATTGTTTTTGAGAATATTTCCATATACTAAGAAGCGTATAATTTTATCATAGTAG
>CAMCBE010000123.1 GCA_945872805.1 Chitinophaga pinensis
TTTCATCAATTTTTATATCAACAATATTGATACCGGAAAAATGAATTCGATTCTCAGCAGGTATGTTAATTAAGTCAAGCCCTCTCTTAACTTTTGATTTACACACATTACAGATAGATTGACTATGATCTGTATTCACAAAACAAGTAGATAGTTGTGCATTACAAATAAGAAAGTATACTTTTTCTCCTTTACTGATTAAATCAGAAGCGATTTCTAATTCAGTCTCCAAATGTGGAGATGGGTAACAAGTACTATAAAAAAGGTGTGTCATTCAGCTTAAACAGTAAGGACTTTTTAACATAAAGTAGGCCAATGATACATAGAAAGATAGCAGAAATAGATAATTTATACCCGATATAAAGATCACGCAATGCGAATGAAGTATATGCCAATGCAATATTTACAAAGATCAATAAAAAACACAGTGTCTTGAGGTTCAAGATACTATTTAAATATATTCGATTATGCCTAATGAGTAGTGTAGCGAACCCAAAAAAAACATATGAGATATAAGTCATCCCCGTAGTAGCAATTATTCCATATTTAGGAATAAGCAAAATATTGCCTAAAATATTTATAGCTGCAGATATAGCAGAAATCATTGAAATTAATTTCGTTTTTCCACTTATAAGCAATGGATATGTAAAAAATGTATAACTAGCCCAATACATGTATGAACACATTACAATAATAGCAAATGGATAGGCTTGTTGTAACTCTTTCGTTCTAAAGAAAAACAAAAAAAATTCTTTTGAAAATAGAGAGGCAAAAAATAACAAAGTGGATAGTGAAAATGTTGAAATAAAAATCAATTTCCTTAAAAATACCCTACTCTCCACTTTATCACTGTCTCGAAAATTCTCTTGTATCCTCCTAGCGAATGCTTGGAAATATCCATTAACCCCAAACATGCCATAAGAACCTATTGTATAGCCTTGGCTATACAGACCTATTTGTTTGCTCGGGACATTAAAATATTGTAACAGGATTCTATCGGAAGAGTTTAATATCAACAGAGAAAGTTGGTGCGGCATGAGAGGCATTCCGATTTTTAATGCCCATAGTTTAAAACGCCTCTTGGAAATAAACTTTGGATAAATTTTTTCTATAATAAAAACGCGTTTAATATAGAAAAGATAGCTAGAAATGACCCCAATAGGCCACATGAGAATCCACCCTAAATAACCCAATTTAAATACACCTACAGCAAGAAAAAAAACAAGTGTTGACAAAATACCTCCTACCAATGATGTTATGGTAAATGGCAGGGGCTTTTCGGTCAAAACAAAAAAACTAGCAGCAATGGTATCTATTGGAGAAAGAGTTAGGTAAATGGATAGACAAATGATTACTGTGAAAAAGTAGCCATTGAATTTTTCGTAGAGTGTGAAATACAAAACTAAAGAAAGTACAATTGAGCTTAAAAATCCTGCTAAAGTCATTAAGCCAAATGACCTAGACCATATTAAGTGAAAATTTTTCTTGAAGTCAAAAAAAGAATTTTGTAAAACAACATTCTGACCCAATATGGTAATAAATTGAAATATTAATAAATAAGCACTTACTAGTCCATAAATGGCATAATCATTCAAAGAGAGGTTCTTTGAGACGAAGGGTAAAATGAACAAAAATGAAATAGTCGATAACTTAGGAAGTAATGTATATATTAAAAGATTGAAAAATATTTTTTTTTTAGTAGCCAATTTTATTTTTTAAACATTTGCTAACTGCAAAATTTCACCGTAGGTATCGATGTATTTACTATAGATATCCTGATGTGCTTCACTATCTATGTTTATATCAATAGGCGGATAGCTTTGGCCAAACATGCTATTAGCAAATTCAATTTGGAATAGCAGTCTTTTCCCTTGAATCAATTCCTTTCCCTTATGAAAACCTCGAGTATCAACAGCAATTATCGAACCTTTTTTACCACAAATCTCAACCATGCTGGATTTACCATAGCTTTTTTCTATTTCATCATCACTAAATCGACCATCCCTTGCCAATGACTTCGGCAATGCCCTATGAGAACCTCTAACATAACAATGCGGACCATTATTGGTATCCACATCGGTAATGTAAAAGAAGAATTTCATGAATTTTATTCGATCTAAATCAAAATGATATAATTGAGCAGCCTCAGACTTTCCTTGTCCCTGAAATGGTAAACTCCACCAAAATGCTACTAGGTCTAAAATCGGTTTACAACCTAAATACTCTTGAGCAAAAAACAGGAGACTCTGATCGAAAAGTAAATTGAATAAGTGAGGTGATGATACAATCTTCGTATTACTAAATTGGTATCGTGGACTTATTGGCTTCGATTCGTCAAACACTATTTCATGTGTAGAATATTTTTGACCGGGAGATGATAAATCAAGATAGCTTGTTGGAGTTGTTGATGCATACTTAAATATTTCACCAACTACATCTTCACTTAGTACATTATCAAATATATAATATCCATCTTGTTCCATTTTTTCAGCCATAGCTGCTGCTTTACCTTCACTTAAGTCACCCAATACCCCAATTGGCTTTATATCGAGATATTTAGGCCGCTGATTCTTGATTTCTTCACTTAGCTTATCATTACTAACACCTCTAGTCAAAATAAACATATTACGCATGGCGATATATGCCTCATGTGTACTAAGTCCAGTTTCTTGGAAATGTGCAAATCCCTTTCTAAGGCTGTTCCGATGAATAATTTTTTTTACCTGATTAATTAAAAAATTATTCATGACATTGTATTGATCGTATGGTTAGTGAATGACTGGAATTAGTGTAACGTATAAAAAATTCAAGAATTGAAAATTCTTTCAAGTAGCAAGGGGTTTTAGCGAACAAGGCAGACTTGTCAGGAGAATCTAAATTAGCTTCAATAAGCAAAGTAAAATCAAATTCTCCATGAATAAAGGTAGATGCGATACGCTGTTGACCATTGAACGAGAATTCTACTGCAACTAGTTGATTTGATCTATTTTCCCCCTTTAATACGATTGATGTGATTTTTTTTGAGGCTAAAACGACAAGGGCATGAGGCTTAATAACCAACGCTCCATTTTTTTTACACTCCCCATATTCACCAAAATGATGAAAGCCCTTATAGAAATAAGGTAAATCCATTTCAGTAGATACCTCTATGCTATCCTTTGGGAAAAAAGGTAATCGTGTCCCAATTTTTCTTGCAGGCGTCCCTGCCCAAATTTCATATGGCGGAATTTGTTCAGAAACAATACTATTTGCACCAATAACTGCTCCGCGTCCAATTTTAACACCTGGCTTTAAGAGTACATTTTTACCTAGCCAACAATCTTCGTCGATAATAATTCTTTTATCATAATTAGATTTCACATTTTCTTCGGCATTCAGCTCATCTTGCTCACGAATTGTTCTTGAAGGAAAATTTCGAAAACTATGATTACCTGTGGAAATGAAAATATCAGGAGCCAGTATGCAATAGCTATTCACTAGAACATCTCCCAATAGTTTACACCGGTCTTGGATTGAAACGTGATTTTCAATATTGATCTTCCCTGCAGCATAAGCCTTAATTTCAACATCGTGCCCAACCCAACAATGATCAGCAATGAAAATATTGGGTTCGGTTTCGAGCACTGAATCAATGACATCTATTCTTGTTCCTCGCTCAAGAAATGAGGTTTGATCTATCGAGATGAACTTGCTATTACTAAAACTGACTCCATGAAAGTACCTGCCATGGAGAAATGATTTTAGTATTGACTTAATCATCGATTTAAAAAACAAAATAATATTCTGAATAATTTTCATTGAGTGAGACTAATCAGCTACACAAATATTAGCTCAACGCAAGGAGTCAAGCTTGATTAACGCTAAAGAAGAATGTCATCAATACTTAACCGTGTACCTTTTTCACAATCGGCCTTAATTTGTTTGCCTAAGATTTGGCTATAAAATTTGGGGTGTAATCCAAATCCAGGTCGAATAGATCTGACATTTTGTTCATTGATTAGGTCCCCTTTCTTCATGTCGGCTACAACATATAGTGATCTTGAAAATTCTTTACCTTTTAGTTGTTTGTCTGTAAGTGTATAATCGACTACACCAATAGCAGACTCTGCTTCACGAATAGACTTGACCATCTCAGAAAATTCTGCCTCATTCATGGAGAATGAAGCATCAGGTCCACCAACAGACCGATCTAATATGAAATGCTTTTCGATGATTTTTGCTCCTAGTACAGTGGCCACTATAGGAACAGTAGCACCCATTGTATGATCAGATAAGCCAGCAATCACTCCAAAGCGATCAGCAAGATCTTTTATCATACTCATATTCGCTTCCTCGATTGGAGCTGGGTAACTAGAAGTACACTTTAATAATGCAATCTTGGTATTACCCATTCTTTTACATGCATCGACTGCCAATTCGATATCGGCAATTTCTGCAATTCCTGTTGATATGATAACCGGCTTCCCTTTAGAAGCAACGTATTCAATCAAGGGGATGTCAGTTATTTCAAATGAGGCGATTTTATAAGCAGGTGTATCCAGGGTTTCTAAAAAATCAACCGCTGTTCTATCAAAAGGGGATGAAAAACAAACAAGCCCTTCTTCTTTTGCTACATCAAACAATTCTTTATGCCATTCCCATGGTGTGTAGGCTTGTTGGTAAAGATTGTATAGATTCTGACCATCCCATATAGTTCCTTTTATCAAGAAATCATCCTTACTTGAATTAATGGTAATCGTATCTGCTGTATATGTTTGTAGTTTAATGCAATTAGCCCCAGCCCGCTTTGCGGCACGTATGGTTTCCTTTGCTGTCTCCAAACTACCGTTGTGATTTGCGGATAACTCTGCGATGATAAACACTGGAGAGTGGTGATTTATTTCGAAAAAATCAATATTCATTTTATAGTGATTTAATAAATTTAGGTGTCAATTCTTTTAATGAAGATATTATATAGGCTGCCTCATATTTTTTCTGTGGCTTAACATCTCTATAGGCTCCAGTTAAAACACGAATAGTATTGTACCCCTTAGGCTTTAAATTAACGAAATCTTTTTTTGGATTATCCCCTACATAAACCAATTTAGAGCAATCTTCCTGCATCTCCAATTTGAGGATTAAATCAAAACAATATGTGGAAGGCTTAGCATTCAAAATACCATATTGAGAAGTCGGCATAGTTTTAATAAAATATTTTTTAATCCCTAATGTGTTTATTTTATTACGTTGGACTGCAAGATTTCCATCAGTTACTAAATATTTTTTAAACCCATTCAACTGCTCTAGGCAATTTATAGCTTCTGAAAAAGGCTTGATTAAAGGAGTATGCTTTCGGTAAATAGCCAAACACTTTTGAACATATTTTTTTTGAGATAACCCATTTTTATTTAAAACAAAATCGAATAACCCATCCCTTCCATTTTCTAAATAAAAGTCATGCATATCTTTTTCAACTGATGACTTATCCAATTTTAATTCAATTGATAGGTATTCTGCAACTGATTTTACTCCCCCATCAAAAAATGACTTTTCAGGGTATAACGTATCATCCAGATCAAAAACTATAATCATATATACATATCCTTTGAATACCTCACCTGCTTCATACTTGCTGGCGATTTAACAAATAGATGATTACTTAAATCAATTCCCATTGATTCTAAATATGCCCAATAAAATGAGTCTAACCCTACCTTAATAGCCAAGGTTGATGCTCCACCGAATCGAGTATTGCATTCTATTATATGAATTGCATTTCTCTCGTCAAGCAATACTTGCAGTACAATATGTCCATAAAGATCTAGTTCGGATACAACGTTCATCAAATTCTTCTCAATAGATGAATTTTCGATCGTTTTAGTTATCACAGATTCCCCATTCAATACAAATGTTCTTGTTCGAAGAACCATTCCTTTGATCTTATGGTTTGAATCGACATAACAATCCACACTAATCTCTTCACCTTTTATAAACTTCTGAAAAATTGGATTCACCAGATTTTTGCTATGAGCCAAAGACTGGTCTCTTGAAAGATTGATTCCCACAAAAAAAGATCCAGCTCCAAAACGTTCCTTAACCACATATCGTTCGGAATCTAATTCATTAATATCAAGGTATGCAGATATAAAATCACAATTTTCCATTTTCAAATCTGAAAAGGATAACTTATCCATACATTTACGAACTGAAGTAATGTCAGATACCATTACATGTATCCCAACACTTTTGAATTTAGATTTATTAGCAGAGAAAAACTCCAACTCCCCATCTCTAGTAGGAATTATAAGTGATATTCTCCTATTCAAACATTCATTAATAA
>CAMCBE010000124.1 GCA_945872805.1 Chitinophaga pinensis
TATTATTTTAGCGTTACTACACCATGATGGAATCCTCAAATACAATGGAAAACGAACCTCCCTATTGGTATTAACTTCAATTTTTATCATTTGATCAAAAGGATAATGAGTTGTTTGCTTTAAATGAACATTTTCATTTTTCCCATCTCCAACTTTGACATCAACTTCACTGCTATTATACAGCATGGCAACAACTCCATTGTCTGGTGTTGCCATCCACAAATGTTCTGCGTAATAAGGCCACCCCATTGCGTGATTGTGTTGACAACAACGACTACTAAAAGGATTCATCATCAGATAAGGACCAGCATTATCAATCCCTGGAGCATGATCCTTGTTATCACTCACTACCATATTCGGAGAAGTTAGATAACGGAGCCCTTTGAAATCAGGCATTACAGCAGCAGGATAAGTATTGAACGCTACATTTTCGCAATGATCTGCCCACATAGGATCCCCAGTAATGCCAGCTAAGATTTCATCAGAAACCATTTGTTCAACCATACCACATGTTTCAACTGCCTGCCTAGGGTCATCATATCCATCTCTTGCATTTTCATCGGCGCCAAACATACCACCTGGAACTTGTCCGTATACCTTTCGAATCAAATAAAAATCATTGTATGTGGCAAAAAGTCCGGCGCTATCTTTTGATTGCATGAAATATGTCGCAGGTTCCCTAAAACATTGTGCAATATTGACGTTATGCCAGTTGGGTAAATTATTAGACTGTGCCCAATCAGCAGTATTTCTATGAATTTTATCAGCAAGCTCCAAAAGCCATTTTTCACCTACATGATTATAAAGCCAATAAATGCTATATAAATTATCACCCCCTCTGCTATTCTCCCAATACGTTTTTAATAATTTTTGATCAGGTACAGTCATTTGCCATTTGAAATACTTAGACATGAATGAGAGTACCCGTTGATCATTACTGTATTCGTAATATGACTGAAGACACCAAAGCATAAGCATATTTGGCCATAGATCTTGGAGGTCTGATTTTCTTCTTAGGATATCTTCCTCTGAAAGCTTGGGACCAAAATATCCATTAGGCTGTTGGCTTTCAAACACTTTCTCAATCCATAATTTCGTTTCATCAATCATTCGTTGATCTTTAAGCACATAAGCTAGATTACCGTATCCTTTTAACCAATAGGGCACTTCTTCCCAGCCATGGTCGCCTTTTCCATTTCCACTAAACCATGCATTATTTTTTTTATCCAACCAAGCACTAATTTCTCCAAGATGGCCTGTGAGTCCATCACGTTGAAGTTCTAAATATTTTAAAATCCAACCTTTAGGTGAAATACTGCCAACGGGCAATTTTATAAATGAAAGAGGTTGAAGTGGCTTTGCATTGCTAACATAGAAACTATTTAATCCAGTTGAATTAGGACGCTTAAGATTGGTTATGCTTTCCTTATTGGATTGTGTATACCCCGTATAGGACATAGTTAATGCCAATAACAAAAAGTTTAACGTTAAAAGAGAGGTTAATTTTTTCATGAAAATTATAAGTTTAAAAATAATTCAACTACTGTGCCATCCAATAAACAGCATTAGTAATAATTTGCATAACACTTGATTCCTTAAAAACTGGATATGTTTCATGTCCGGGGCGGAAATAAAATATTTTACCCGCTCCTAAATTCCAGATCATGCCAGAACGAAACCATTCACCTGTAGCCCATGATTCTTCAAATAATAATTGGTCAGGTTTGGGCACATGAAATGGCTCATCGTACATTTCCGTTTGAGGAATATTGAATTGCGTTGGAAGTCCTTTCATGATGGGATGACTGGGCTGAAGTACCTTAACTGTGCTAGGTTTTCCGTCATTACGCACAGCAGGAAAACAACAATAAGGTAGAAACACTTCAAGTTTTTTTCGACCATCAGGAAATTTTCTTTCGATAGTATAGGGAGTTAGCCTTGTATCATATTTAGGCAGTGCGAACTGATTATAGGGCAAAACAAATGAAAGATCTTCCTCTTTTACAGAACCGTCTTTTAATACTTCGAGCTTTGTTATTTCGTACATACATTGTACAAATGGTGTTGACCAGTGGGCAGAATGCAACGCAATAAATGATAATTTTCCAGATTGGATCCGACGAACAATTTCTTTTCCTTTCTTAACAGAAATTTGGTCGTGCTTGATGTGCCCCCACCAAATCAATACATCTGTATTGTCTAGTAAATCATCAGCAAGTCCTTGATGTTTATCGTCCAATCCAGCTGAGGTGACTGAAAAATCTGGGTTTTCTTTTAATTGGTCGGCAATACAATTTCCTAAAAAATTAGGATACCCTTCTTTTTCCGAATCAGATCGCTCGTCCCACACCAAGACCCTTATCTTTTCCTTTTTTATTGGATTTGATAAAATAGTGCTAGGCAATAATATCCCTGAAATTGCTGAAAGAGTGGTTGTTTTTAAAAACTGACGACGTTTGTATGACATAATTGAATACATTTAGAATAGAAAAAATATTAACCATTGCCATTTTAAATGTACCTATTTTTTAGCTCCGAATAGTAACAATTAATCACCTTTACACTTATTTAGATCAATAAACCTTTTAAAAATGTCAACCCTAAAAAAAGCAATTGCTATAGCTACAGCCGCACATAAATCTACAGTAGACAAATATGGCGCCCCCTACTTTCAACATGTAACAAGAGTAATGGACATGGGAAAGACAACAGATGAAAAAATTCTTGGCGTGTTACATGATGTAGTCGAAGACACAAAATGGACATTCAAGCAACTAGAAAAAGAAGGCTTTTCAAAATAAATCATAGCTGCACTTAAATGCGTTACCAAAACTTCAGACGCGGAGGATTATGAGGCCTTTATCAATAGAATAGTGAAAAATAAGCTCGCTATAAAAGTAAAACTGAACGACTTATCTGATAATATGGATATTAGAAGAATGGATAAAGTGAGAAGTAAAGACATTAAGAGGCTAAATAAATACCTAAAAGCATACAAAAAACTCTCTGCATTGATCTAAAGCATAATAAGATAGTAGACTAAACTCTTTACGACTAACTACCCCTTGTACCGCCTGTTTTGATAGGCTTTTTCGTTGCTCCTGAAGATTTTGTTGACGTAGCTTTTGCTATAAATTTCGAATTACCACCTTGCAAATTAGTCTTAGTGTTTCCGGAAGAGTTCTTAGCAGCAATTTTTTGATTGATATGAAATCCCATGATATAGTATTATTGTATAAATATAATTAAGAATTAGGGAATATCATCGTTTATGTTTTGCTACTAGGGCATATTAGGTATACCAAAGTCTTGATTAAGAAATTGATAAAAGTATTAATCCAATTTGATACTTCATTCAACCTCTACTATGGGCTCTATTAAATCCCATAAATTTCCATACAAATCACTAAAAACAAGTACCTGCCCATACGCTTCCTGACTAGGAGGCCGAATAATTTTTACTTTATTTTTAATAAGTTGGTCATGGTCTCGTTTAAAATCATCTGTATAGAGAAACAAGAAAACCCTGCCCCCTGTTTGATTGCCAATAAAATTTTCTTGCTGGGAGTTCGAGGCCTTTGCCAAGAGTAAATTACAACCCTTGCCAGCAGAATTTTTAGGGGATATCACTACCCACCTTTTTTCTGGAGTGAGCTGAGTGTCTTCAATAAGTTCAAATCCTAATGTATTGATATAGAAAGCCAATGCCTCGTCATAATCTCTCACTAAAATTGAAACTTGACCAATCATTCTGTCCATACCTTAAAAATACTAATTTATTCAATTCTTGAATTACCATCACTATAAACTGAACTATCCATCACTAAACTACCCGAAAAAGAAAAAGGCCTCGAATGAGACCTTTGTAGCGAGATCGGGAGTTGAACCCGAGACCTTCGGGTTATGAATCCGACGCTCTAACCACCTGAGCTACCTCGCCTTGGAGCAAATGGGATGCAAAAGTAAAGAATGTGACTCTTAAAACAAAATCGGATGATTTGCGGCCTCTATTTCATACAACCAAGCGTAATTAAGATACAATCAGACAGGTGTTGGAATCCGTGTTCATATTGACCGCCAGGAAATGGCTGATCTTGCTGGCACAACAAAAGAACAGGTTTCAAGGATTTTAGCTGATTTCGACCGAGAAGAGCTGATTCGATTTAGGGCTAAACACTTCAAATACATAGCGGTTAACAAACTTCGTCAAATTGCAGAAAGCCATACCTCTCCTATCAAAGAACGTGTTGCTGTTGAAGCCTAAAAGAACAAGAGTTGATTGTTAATTTCACTGCTACTTAGTACCTTCGCACCCGAATATAAAAAACTATGGTAGCAAAGATTAAAGTACTCAATCCGCTAGTAGAATTAGATGGCGATGAAATGACACGAATTATTTGGAGGTTCATCAAGGATAAGCTTATTCTACCTTACCTTGAATTAGACATCAAATATTATGATTTGGGCGTCGAATATAGAGACCAAACAAATGATCAGGTAACAATCGACTCAGCTAATGCGATTAAGCAATATGGTGTTGGAATCAAATGTGCAACCATTACACCAGACGAAGACCGTGTAAAGGAATTCAAGCTTAAGCAAATGTGGAAGAGTCCGAACGGAACCATCCGAAACATTTTAGATGGAACTGTTTTCAGGGAACCCATTGTAATAAAAAATATCCCTAGACTGGTTACAAATTGGGATAGCCCTATCATTGTAGGTCGTCATGCCTTTGGTGATCAATACCGTGCAACCGACTTCGTTGTGCCTGGAAAAGGAAAGCTTACTATCAAGTTTGAAGGCGAAGATGGTCAAATCATAGAGCATGAAGTGTATCAGTATAAAGGTGCTGGGGTAGCCTTGAGCATGTACAATACGGACGAGAGTATTATGGGATTTGCGAGAAGTTGCTTTAATATGGCACTCTCTAAAAAATGGCCATTGTACATGAGCACTAAAAATACCATTCTTAAAAAATACGATGGAAGATTTAAAGATATTTTCCAGGAGATTTATGAGAATGAATTTAAAGCAGCATATGAACAAGCTGGGATCACCTATGAACACAGGCTTATTGATGACATGGTTGCTAGTGCCTTGAAATGGAACGGTAAATTTGTATGGGCTTGCAAAAACTATGATGGTGATGTACAAAGCGATACAGTGGCACAAGGTTTTGGGTCACTAGGATTAATGACTTCTGTATTAATAACTCCTGATGGCAAAACCATGGAGTCTGAAGCAGCACACGGAACGGTTACCCGTCACTATCGTGAGCACCAAAAAGGTAAACCAACCAGTACCAATCCAATAGCATCGATCTTTGCATGGACACGTGGATTAGCATTTAGAGGAAAATTGGACAGCAACGAAGCGCTAATCAATTTTGCCAATGCATTAGAAACTGTTTGTATTGAAACTGTGGAAGAAGGTAAGATGACTAAAGATCTTGCGGTATGCGTTCACGGAAATAAAGTTAACCATGGCGAACATTATCTGTATACAGAAGAATTCTTAGACGCAATTGATGATAATCTAAAGAAAAAAATGGCAAATTAATAACAGCAAATACTATTTAAAATCCCCGCTTAATTCAAGTGGGGATTTTTTTTGAACATATTTGAACATTTTCAATCTACTTTAATCTTTCTCCACATCGCTCTAATCATTTCTGAATCAAAGCCTTCAAATCGAACACGCTGAACTACAAGGTGGTTGTCGTTCGGATGACTCAAGTAATAATGAAAGGCAAACTTATTATCTGGTTTCTTTATACCCGAGGATTGACCAAACCGCAAATCGTTGAATAGTAAAGTATCACCAACTTTTTCAATCGTATAAAAACCCTGAGAGAATTGCTTCAATTCCATAACTTCTTTATGATCCTTAATGAAAGACAATAAGGAATCATTCCTATCTACATGGTGCAATTTTAATACACCGGAAGTATCAAAAATAGAACGATACCCTATTTTAAAACCAGCTTCATCCTCAATCACAATAAACCATAATAAATTATTGAGCAAAGTAGGGGTTGTAAAATAGTTGTCGCTACTTAATCCACTCCTAGCGATTGAATGACTAACAGATTTATCAATAGTAAATTTATTGACTAATGCAAATGATAGATAAATGAAGGAGGCAAAAATTCCAGCCCTAGCCAACTTGATTCTATGCCGATGACCCGTTTTGAGAAAAATCAACAATACAAAAGAAATAGTGGGTACTATCGTAAAAAGTGGATCCGCTACATAAATAATATTGAATGAAATTCTTG
>CAMCBE010000125.1 GCA_945872805.1 Chitinophaga pinensis
GTAAATCAGATAACCCATAGTTGCTGTAGTCTTCTTTTGTTAACATCAACAATGGCTTCTGCATTTCAGTAGCCAAGCTGCTTACAGCATTGCGTATCAATTTTTCACTCCACTCAATTTCTCCTGTAAGCCAAGGTGATTTTATTCTAGTTAACTGTTCTGCAGAGGCATCATCAATAAAGAATCTACAGTTGTCGTGTTCTTGTAAGAATGAAGCTGGAACAGAATCGCTTACATGTCCTTCTACGGAACGTTTTACGATGGCCCCTTTGGATGGACCAAAAGCCAATAGAACAATACGCTTTGATTTTAAAATGGTACTAATACCTAAAGTCAATGATAACCTTGGCACTTGCGATACATTGTCAAATTCATATGCATTCGCAAGACGAGTATTGTTGTCTAATGCAGCCATCCGTGTTATAGAGGTAATGCTCGCGCCGGGCTCGTTAAATCCAATATGCCCATTCAAGCCAATCCCCAATACTTGTAAATCAATACCACCGCTTTGATTAATTTTTTGTTCAAATTCCAAGGCATACTCACGCACTTTTGATTTTTCAATCGTGCCATCCGGGATATTTATATTTTTTGGATCGATGTCTACATGCGAAAAGAGTTGCTCGCTCATGAACCGATGATAACTTTGTTTTGCATCAGGCTTCATCGGAAAGTATTCGTCGAGGTTGAACGTGACTACATTTTTAAAGCTCAAGCCTTCCTCTTTATGCATTCTCACAAGCTCTTTATATAAGGCCTTAGGCGTTGATCCAGTAGCTAATCCGAGTACGCAGGTTTCTTTTTTTGAAGCTTTCTCACGGATCAGTGCTGCTATCTCATCAGCCACTGCCTTTGAACCTGATTTGGCATCTATGTATATGTTTACAGGAATTTTTTCAAAGGAATCAATTGTTGTCATATGCTATAGTTATGTTGGTGTGCTAAGGTAGTTATTTTTTGAAAATGTTATATAGGCAATAGGCAAATAGGCAATAGTGAAGAGTGAATACTAAAAAGGCACAAAGTGTAAATAGGTAATAGGCAAATAGGCAATAGGCAAGGAGTCAAGAGTGAATAGCGTTCAGCGCCAAGCGTTCAGCGCCTCAATTAATCCTAATCTCAAACACCTCAGGCCAGAGCTTTCCGGTGATGTATAGTTTCTTTTCTTTTGGGTCGTAAGCAATGCCATTTAATACTGCGCCAGATTCGACTGCGATGGTGCCTTCTTTTTTTAAATAGGATAGATCTTTTTTGCTGTTTCTTTCTAAGAAATCCTGAAAATTCAACCGGCCCACAACATGACCACTAGATGGATCAATTTTTAAGATGTAATCATACTGCCAACGATTTGCATAAATAAACCCATCAATCATTTCCAATTCATTGAGGTTATTTACAGCGCCTAAATTATCGGATACACTTAATACTTTTCTAAGCTTTAGGGTGCCTGGATCAACGAAGTATAATTTTTCAGAGCCTTCACTGATAATGAGTTGGGTGGAATCGTGGGTAATTCCCCATCCTTCACCCGTCCATGGTAGGTTTCCAATAGGCTTTAGGTCACTAGCACGGTATAGAAAAACAAGGTGATTTTGCCAGCTGAGTTGATAAACAGTGTCGTTAAAGATGGTAACGCCTTCAGCAAAAACATCATTCTGATTATTAACTCGAAGTGTCACTGTACCCGTTTTGATATCTATGTAATGCAAGCTAGACCGCTTGAGTAAGCCAGTGCTTTCGATGAATTTGCCATCATGAATTTCAAAGCCTTGTGTAAACGCTGCGGTGTCATGGGGATAGGAATTGACTACACTAAATCCAACCGATGCAGGTTCTTGGATACCCTCTTGGGTTTGGTTTGACGATGCATCTGTCTGTTGGGAACTTTCCGCACAGCCGTACAATAATAGTAGGGCTGCGATCGTTATTGAATTTCGAAGTGTGTTCATGGGTCAAATTTCCTGATTAAATTCTAATCTAGCCGATTGAAATGAAAAAAAACAGCGAAAATTCCATAAAACTTCGAAATCGCTTATAAATTGAGGCTAATCCACTTGCATTTAATTGGAATATAGTTAATATTTACATGTTGATCTTTTCAATACCTAGCATTAAAACAGCTTGGTGGAGATGATTTAAATCCAACCCTCTTATCGAAAGCCTCACTACAATAAAGTAGCTATGAGGATTTTCATCATTAACATGCTTTTTTTATGTTGCGCTGTAACACTACAGGCACAGCGTATGTGTGCATCTGCCACCAGTCGCTTGTCTGCTCCTGTTCCAGTAGCCTCTCAGAGCAATGGCATGCCTGATGAAAAGACAATAACCATTCCGGTTGTTGTGCATGTGGTTTACAACCTCGCCTCTGAAAATATCTCAGATGCTCAAGTAATCTCTCAGATAAATGCACTTAATGCCGACTTGTCTAAATTAAACTCAGATTTTAATAAGATCCCATCTGTTTTTGCCAAGCTCGCAGCCAATACGAATATTCGTTTTGAGTTGGCTAAAAGCAATCCAATGGGACAAGCCACTACGGGCATTGTTCGAAAGAAAACGGTGCAGCTGATGTGGAAGGACGATAACAAAGTGAAATACACAGCCAACGATGGGAGTGGTGCTTGGGATGCTGAATCATATTTGAATATTTGGGTATGCAATACCGTTTCTGGCTTAACCGCATATTCTAGTTTCCCAGGGTCAGAGATGGCTGAAGATGGTATAGTGATTCGATACGACGCTTTTGGTACTACAGGACAAATAGTCGCTCCATTCAATAAAGGAAGAACCCTGACACACGAAGTAGGTCACTGGCTTGGATTGAAGCATTTATGGGGTGATCAGCCTTGTGGAGATGATGGTATCGAGGATACACCTCAACAATCTGCAGCTAATTCAGGCGATCCAGTTTTTCCAAAACTTTCTGACTGCTCTTCCAATAATGATGGTGACATGTTTATGAACTTCATGGATTTTACCAATGATGCCAGCATGGGTATGTTTACAGTTGGACAAAAAAAATTCATGCGTAGTCTCTTCTCAGAAGGCGGTTCAAGAAATAGTCTCCTCAAATCAAAAGGGTTAAATGCCGCATGGAATAACTTCGAACCGGAAGTCATGCCTGTCAATACACGCAATTTAGCGGTCTATCCTAATCCAGTGCATGCATCAAACTTAACGCTGTTGGTAAACACGCCTATGGGGACTAATGGACAGAATTTCGCTATAATATCTACCAATGGACAAATCGTTAAGACTGGACATATTCTTGAAATGCAACAGCAAATAAACGTACAATCGCTCGCTCCGGGTATGTATCAAATCAGGTTGACTGATGTAGGGACTTCTAGCTACACTAATTTTATTAAGAACTAGTAGGTTATTCTTTTATCGCTTTTCACTTCTTTTTTCATCTTAACTTCGTTCAAAATCTATACTTGAAAGAAGAAATATTGTGGAACGATGACTATGCCACGGGGAAGGTTATTTTGATTGATAAGCCGTTAACTTGGACATCGTTTGATGTAGTGAAGAAGATTAGAGGCGCTGTGCGGGTTACTAAAGTGGGGCATGCCGGTACATTAGATCCCCTTGCTACAGGATTACTTATCGTTTGTACAGGCAAATTTACTAAGCAAATCAATACCTATCAGGCTGCTGAAAAAGAATATGAAGGAAGTTTTATATTAGGATCAATAACAGATAGTTATGACCTTGAAACTGAACCAAAACTTCATGTAGATATAGCATATTTAACGCATGAAGTAGTTCATCAGGCTACCACAAAATTTGTGGGAGAAATTATGCAAGTTCCTCCAATATATTCAGCCATCAAGAAAGAAGGAACGCCCGCGTATGTGTTGGCCCGAAAAGGGAGGGAAGTAAAAATGGAGGCAAGGCCAATCACGATCAAAAGCTTCGAGATAACTTCCATAGACCTCCCTACTATTAATTTTAGGGTAGTCTGCTCAACAGGTACCTATATCCGTAGTTTGGCGTTCGACTTCGGTAATGAACTAGGATGTGGGGCATACCTTTCATCGTTAAGACGAACTCGAATTGGTGAATTTGGCGTTGATCAGGCGATGGATATGGAACAGTTTATGAAAGAGCTTGATCTTATTCGGCCTATACGAAATGATAAAATTGAAAAAGGCTAGTGCGCTTTTTCGCTGTTTTGCCGGCTGCTTTTAAGAACAACTAGAATATCCCTGGAGCAGTTGAAAGGGAATGAGTAATTTGCATAAAAATTTCAATATGCTGGATAGTATAGTAAGTGCTATTGATGACCTGAAGATTGGAAAGATGATCATCGTGGTGGATGATGAAGATCGTGAAAATGAAGGCGATTTAATAGCAGCAGCCCGAAATGTGACACCCGAAGTAATCAATTTCATGAGTAAGTTTGGTCGAGGGCTCATTTGTGCTGCTTTAGAAGAGGAGCGTTGCGATGAACTTGGTTTAGAACTCATGGTGAATAACAATACCGCCTTACATGAAACGGCTTTCACCGTTTCAGTTGATCTTCTAGGGCATGGCTGCACCACCGGAATTTCAGCTCAAGACCGAGCTAAAACAATTCAATCCTTTATCGATCTGAATACAAAGCCCGCCGATTTGGGTAAGCCAGGGCATATTTTTCCACTGAGGGCTAAAAAAGGTGGGGTGTTAAGGCGTTCTGGACATACTGAAGCGGTGGTTGATTTGGCGCGTTTAGCTGGATTTGAACCTGCCGGTGCATTAGTAGAGATTATGAATGACGATGGTACCATGGCGCGTCTTCCAGAATTGTTGGTCTTGGCAAAGGAATGGAATTTGAAAATCATTTCCATCAAAGACCTCATTGAATATAGACTGAAGGAAGATTCATTGGTGGAGCAACTTGTTTCCGTAAACATGCCAACGGTATATGGGAATTTTGCATTGAAGATTTTTAAGGAGCGAAATAATCCATTGAGTCAAGAGCATATGGCTCTTATTAAAGGAACTTGGGAAAAGGATGAACCCGTAATGGTGCGTGTCCACTCTTCCTGTTTTACTGGTGACATCCTTGGCTCACTCCGTTGTGATTGTGGTGAACAACTTCATGTTGCCATGCAAATGGTTGAGAAAGAAGGGAAAGGGGTTGTTCTATACATGAACCAAGAGGGGCGTGGGATTGGTTTAATCAATAAACTAAAGGCGTATAAATTGCAAGAACAAGGGATGGATACCGTGGAGGCGAATATTCACTTAGGGTTTCAGGCCGATCAACGCGATTACGGTCTGGGTGCTCAAATACTAGGCAAATTGGGTATATCAAAAATTAAATTGATTAGCAATAATCCTAAAAAAAGAGCCGGCTTACGTGGATACGGGCTTGAAATTGTAGATACCGTGCCAATTAAAATTGCATCAAATCCGCATAACGAAGATTACTTAAATACAAAACGGGATAAATTAGGACACGAAATTTAGTAATTGGTCCATTAGTTGTTTGTCTCTGAAGGCAATGGCGCTATTTTTTTCTTTCGTTCAAATAGTCTGTCGAATTCTGTTCTAAAGGAAATATTTCCTCCTGTTCTATCGCGCTTTCCTGAGGTGGAGAGTAGATCAAAATTACTTCTATAGAAAAAGGAGGTTCTAAACTTTCCATCGGGTGTAATTTTATATTCTACATTAACATCGGGTAGAAATAAAAATGATTGTGTGTTTCCCGCAAAAGTAGTTCCACCAACAGACGAGAAATTAAAATCACTTCCAAAGGAGATAATAAGTTTGTCGTTTACCAATGATTTAATGAATTGGAGACTGACATTCTCTCTGAAATTATTTGGATTATTTGAGGTTCCAGTATTGGTTCCATCCGCAGTCATTAACGTCCTGGAGTAGTTTAAGTTTACATCAACAGCGGCACCAAGTACTTTAGAGAAAAAGTTTTGTATACTGCTTGAAAGTATTCCATTGATTACTCCTGATATAGTTGTGTTTATCAATTCACTATTTAAGTCACTCGCCACAACAGCCGCTTGAGGAGCAAAACTTTTGAACACGATGAGATACGTGGCTTGCTTACTTACTTCAAGGGCATCTCGATTGATCGTTTTAATTTTACTATCAACGGTAGTATTGTTTCTTACAGAACTACCTTGAGGTATTACAATTTGAAAGGTTGGGTTTGGTCTATTGAGTGTTCCGGTTAGGTTACATCGAACCTCTACGTCACTTATTTCTCTGAGTACATCCGAACTTACACCTGATATGGTGGAGTTACTTGGATCGGTGAACAAGG
>CAMCBE010000126.1 GCA_945872805.1 Chitinophaga pinensis
AGCTTAGTGGCAATATGAATGCCAACTTGCTTTCCGGCTTCTGTACTCACTAAACAAGAGTTATGCAAATGAATGCCTCCATAAAAACGAGCTAAATTATTCTCTTCTGCAGCCGCTCTAAATGAATCAAATTTTCTACTTTCTATACCAAACTCTAACTCTGTTGTATCAGTATAACTAAAATTACTTCCAAACACTTTTGTTAACGCTTCCGCAGCACTGGCAGAAATGGTTGAATGCCCGCAAGTGTATTCAGGAAATGCTGGAGTCTGAAGTAGAGGCCTCCAGTTTGCATCAATGTATTTATTAATTACAGACTCAGGACGAATAGTTGAATAAGTATATTTTGCATCCCAGCATTCAATAAATGAATCAAACATAACAATTGATGTAAACGCATAGGCATATGTAGTCTCTGCAAAATCAACTTTTGCTTTCTTAGCTGCTATTCCTATAATACCCATCCAATGTCCTGGAGGAGAGAATTTTTTTGTACTAAACATCGCATGACCATATACATTCAATTTAAATGGATTATCATCCCAGAAATAGGCAATATGCTTTTGTTCATCAGTAAGATTGTCTCCAGCCTTTTTAACCATCATAATATTTTTATAGTATAATGATGTAGTGTCTTCCATATCGAATGGAATAGGCGCAACAGGTCTAAATTGATTGGCGCTATCCAATACCAAGGTTCTAATTTCATTCCAATGTGGTTCTACTGCAGAAGCATACATAGGCGGGGTGGGAACCCATCTGCCAGGAATATCAAGTACAGTATATTTTTCAGCACTCCGAGTTTCGGCATAATTGTCTTTCTTGCCCCATGCTATGATATGGCTAGCCACCTTCGCTGAGAAAGAATCCGTTTTATCTAACATTTTCGAAGGCATCCCCAATGATAGTGCTAATTGTTTAAGGCTATCCACATAATATTTCATGCTTCCTTCTGGGAAAGTGACTGCTTCACCAACCCTGCAATACGCAAGGAGTGATGCCAAAGGGAAATAAACATCTGCAGTGTCCTGTATAATAGGCAATGAATCTAGTCCGTGTATTTGCCCCGCTAAGGTTCTATATCGAGCAGGTTCTGCCAATACCATGACTTCATAGCCCGCTATGGCTGCATACGTATAATTTCTAGAAGCTACAATAGGAGGAAAATTATTCCCCATCACTACTTCGTTTAACTCATGAACGGTTTTAGAGTACAACTCAGGATCACCGAACATTCGTTTATACCCATCCCCATTTTTACAGGAAAAAAAGAATAACAATAGTAGAAACGAACAATTTTTCATAATATTTAAATTAGATTTTCTTGTCTACTAGGATAAGTAGTTTTTATCTACAACTATCTTTGATGGCACCGTTGGAAAAAGCAGGCATGCCTCAAAAAATCATATATAAAATTACGTCTTTTTGATTGATATTCAATTCCATAATTTATACCAAAGCCCGAACTTTATTGAATCAGATAAGTTTGATAAACTTAAATCATCTTACTTTTCTATTGATAATTATTCTCTACTAAAACAGGAACTCTATCATTTCTTAAAAATAAAAATTGCCGTTTTTTATTGGCATTGAATGAAAGAATATTTCTGACTTCGCCTTTTACATTTAATCCACTATGTTTATCAGGAACAACAGCCCATTTTCTTGCGCCATTGTTTAATACTATGTTACCAACACTCGCATCCATCCTACCAAATTGCGGTAGAAATCCAAACTCATTTCCACCAATAAGCAAATCCACTTTCCCATCTTGATTGATATCAGTCAATGTAATTGAATTTACTGTTGAAAACTGAATGCTCGCAGGTAAGGGCTGTATATCAAATTTCCCTGCCCCACTATTCCAGGCTATAACAGAACTTGAATAATTGAAAAGCTTTTTTTCTGATTGATCAATCTTGTTTTTGGGAAATAATTCTTGGAAAGTCTTTTTAGCAAAATCAGCATACTTCAAGTTTTCAGTCTTAATCATTGGAATTTGCTCCTGCATCTCAGCCTTTAAGAAAATGGTATAGTCTTGATTATGAATAGATTTAGTTATGATCTTTTTCAATGAGCCACTTTCATCAAAATCATTTAACCAGAGCTTAAATGGATTTTGAGGAGTACATTTAAAATAGCCGTTATCCCCATAGTTGCCTAATACTATATCCTCTTTCCCATCTTGATCAAGATCTGCCACAGCAACAGTCTGCCACCAACCACTATATTGATCAAGGGTCGTACTTTTTTCAACAAAACGACCCTGCTCTATACTAAATATTCTTGGAGTCATCCATTCACCCACTACAATAAGATCTTTTTTATCTGTGGATATAATCGTTGACATGGCAGCATCAGTAACCATACCAAGTTTCAAAAATGCAGGAGCTAAGGCACTTGTTTTATCGGTGAATACCCCACTTCCATCATTTATGTACAAATAACTTGATGGAGTAACGCCATATTTATAAGGGACACTTCGAGAACCAACAAAAAGATCCATATCACCATCTCCATCAAAATCGAATGATTGAACTGCTCCAATATTATTACCACTATGGGGGAATGCTTGTGCTTTATAACTAAAAGTCCCTTTCCCGTCATTGATGAAAAGACGATGCCCAAAATCTGGACCCTTGGGCGATTTATTATTCCCTCCTGACCCAACAAAAAGATCAAGATCTTGATCTCCATCTGTATCAAAGAAACAAGAAACAACATCCTCTCTTTGCTGAAATGATGCAAAAGCAGGCTGATCTTTTAAGGTGAACGTACCAAGTTGATTTTGAATATAAATAGCACCAGTTTGTCCAGTTGCCCCTCCAATGAATAAATCATCTAAACCGTCACTATTTAAATCCCCTACAGAACCAGCAGGACCTTCTCTAGAAATCATTTTAGGAATAAGTTGTTCTGTATAAAAATCAACATAGCCATCTTCTTTGTGCACTTGAAAATGTTGAGGCACTTCAACAAAATATTTATTTGCATAATCTTTAAGCACTAACTTATAATTATCCATTGTAATCACCTCAGATTCATAAACATGATAAACAGTATCAAGCTTCTTAATATCCAGACGACTTATTGTAGAATTTGGCCAAAAAATAAACGCTGAGTCTACTTTTGTTCTATTCCCTAAACCAATAATCATCTTATAATCTATAGATGATTGAAAGCCTCGAGCAGGAATTAACTCTCGTGAAAGTATTTCTGATCCAACATATAAAACAACTTTTGATCCAATCGCAAATTTATTGTTCTCAGTTCCAACCAATGAAAATCCCAAATAGTGGGATGAATCCATTTCACGGGTTTTATTCTTATAAATGAATGCAGGTTGATTAATATTATTAATCACCATATCAAGATCACCATCATTGTCTAAATCACCATAAGCTGCTCCATTTGAAAAACTCGGAGTGCCCATTCCCCAATCTTTTTGAACTTCACTAAATTGAAGCCCCCCCTCATTGTGAAACAATTTATTAACAACTGGTGTTGAAGGAATTTTTTCGACAATGTTATCAAAGGCTTGGTATCCACCATTTAAATCAAAATTTTGAACCATTGCATCTGCAAAAAAATCTATAAAATCCTGATTTGTTATATCTCTTACAATACCATTACAAATAAATAGGTCATTAAGCCCATCATTATCAGCATCAAATGTCAATTCGCCCCAACTCCAATCACTTGCTTGAACACCTGCATAATTAGATATCTCCTGAAATGCACCATGTTGGTTATTCAATTGAAGAGAGTTGTGCATAACCTGATGATGAAAGCCGGAAGTGACTTTCAATCGATATACATCAATATTATCAAATGAAGTTGTTGTTTTTTTTCGATACTCATCATCCGGAAGCATTTCAGACGTAAAAATATCCGAATAACCATCATTGTTAATATCAGCCATATCAGTACCCATAGATGCAGTACTATTATGCTCCATCCAACCTGTCATCTCATCCCTGAATGTTCCATTCTTTTGATTTATGTATAAATAATCTCGCTCAAAAAAATCATTAGACACATATACATCCAACCAGCCATCACCATTCACATCTCCTACGGTAACACCTAATCCAAAACTAATAAGACTTCCATGAATACCCGCCTCTTTAGACACTTCATGAAATACACCATTATTATTTTTATATAAATGATCACCGCCTCCTTTAAGAAAATCTTTTACCGGAGAATCTTCAGCTCGGGTATCACGTGCATTTAAATAGTTAAGGGTATTGACAGGTATCGGACTATTGTTCACTAAAAAACAATCTAAGTCACCGTCTTGATCATAATCAAAAAATGAGGCATGCGTTGTATACCCCTTATCTGCTAATCCAAATTCAACTGCCTTATCTACAAAATGATTTTTTTTGTCATTGATGAATAATTGATTTGCCCGCTTTGATTCATCTTGCATATTACCTGCATTGCAAACATAAATATCAAGCCAGCCATCAGCATTTATATCTACCATAACAACACCTGTACTCCACTGTTCCTTAGAACCAAAACCAGCAGTTATTGAAATATCTTCAAATTTAAAATTCCCCTTATTAAGAAAAAGTTTGTTGGATCCTTGATTAGATGTCATGAATACATCTGCCAATCCATCATTATTAATGTCGCCGATGGCAACACCTCCCCCATTATATAAATTACGGTACTTAAATATATTAGCCTGCTCGCTGTCTTTAATGTCATTGCTAAAGTCAATCCCTGAGTTTTCGACTTTTTCAAATCTAGTTTCCACTGAGGCTGTATTACAACCAAATACTATAAAAAGTAAAAAAGTAAAATACGTGGATAGCTTAGACATAATATCTCATAAAAATACAAAAAGGTTACACCAAATTGTATAACACTTTTTATATTAAATTAATTCCTACTTACTTGACTAAAATTGACATTTCACCAAGATTAGGGATTACAGAATTAAAGATGATTTTACTCTTCTCCCCCTTTAAAATCTTGTTGCAATTTAGTCACCCTTTCCTTACTCAACACATTTTTACCGGACGAAACAACAATGCGATACCTAAACGTAACAGATTCTCCAGGATTCAAGGAAAAGTTGCGCTCGGCCTTCCCATTCGTGAATATTTTCTCCCCTAGGGGGTTGGCCGCAAAAAGTCCATAGCCCCGAGCATGCCAATTGGTAGGATAGCCTATGTTTTTAGGATGATCAATTATTAATATACTAATAGAATCATTTCCCATTTTTCCGTACATCATACACCAAGGTGCTTTGGCACTCCATACAGCATCCCCATATAATCCATTACTATTTACATAATTCCCGTTCGCTATGCTATCTGTCACAGCAAGCACTTCAGTTACTATGCCTTTAGAGTCAGTATATTTTTTTGATTCTTTAGTAGGGATTTGCAACTCATGCGCCACACGAAGTCCAAGAAATCCATCTTTAACATCTTTAAAGAGCACTGGAATGACAGCACTTAGGGTTGTAGTCCTGTCAATAACCCATGAACCACCTAACTCAGAAAACGAATAGGTTGTTGCTTCGGTTAAATGGGTTTTACCACTATTATCCATCCACGATGCGTCATAACAAAGTAGACCAGTTGGACCATCTTTTAATTGTGTAATTCCATCAAATCGAATGGTGCCATATAGATACTTTTTTTCTGCAGGAATGGCAAAAGAGTTATTCCAAAAATCAAGCCCATTCACACTTTCGTAATTCAACCATAATCCCAAATGATGTGGATGATCTGTAGGATCGCCGGGTTTAGGATTCATGGGAAAGCCGCGAGTAATGGCAACACCATCAGGAGCATAGATGGGGTACAAAACGGGTTTAGCAATAGTATCTGGAAAAAAGAAATCAGTAAAATGTTCCCCTCCAATATACACCTCAACTAAAGGATGTGCTTGATTCCGAACCAACTTCACTTTATGCTTCTGCGAAAAACTAACTAGTGAACTTAAAAATAATACAAAGAAT
Organism: Chitinophaga pinensis; assembly: GCA_945872805.1. Taxonomy (GTDB): domain Bacteria; phylum Bacteroidota; class Bacteroidia; order Chitinophagales; family Chitinophagaceae; genus Pollutibacter. The sequence continues at coordinate 5,984 of CAMCBE010000126.1, forward strand.
AAAAGGACACGGGTCATAACTAATGATTTATGTTACTGTTTGTTTATTTATAATTTTATAAAATATTATATACACCATGGCTAAAAATATAAATGATATAACACACATAAAAATAACATCTATTTATGGTAGTATATAAAAAATAAAACCCATGTTAAAATGATTCACATGGGTTCGTTATGCGTTATGCTAAAGTAATTAAATCCTAGAAAGTACTTCGTTTCCCATCGCTTCTGTACCAAGGATCTTATCAGGTGCTGTGCTA
>CAMCBE010000127.1 GCA_945872805.1 Chitinophaga pinensis
CCCTGGAAACCCCTGCAGTTGAAAATACAGAAACACTTCTGGGTAAATATGGCGACGAAGGAGATAAATTAATATTCAAGATTTTGAATAATGGGTTAGATAATCCAACAAAAAAAGATACTGCCCGTAACGATTTTGAAACAATCCTAGATGGTAAAACCAATAAAGGCATCACAGAAAGGGCATTGCGCTATGATCTTACCATTCCATTTGCTCGGTATGTTGCGATGAATCAGGGCCAACTTACCTTCCCGTTTAAACGCTATCAGATGCAGCCTGTTTGGCGGGCAGACAGACCCCAAAAGGGACGCTACAGAGAGTTTTATCAGTGCGATGCAGATGTTGCAGGAAGCAGCTCACTGTTGCATGAAACAGAGTTAGCCTTGATATATGCCACAGTATTTCAAAAACTTAACGTACCTGTTGAACTAAAAATAAACAATAGAAAAATATTGACTGCCTTAGCAATACTATGTGGTGGTGATGACCGAATGATCCCCATCACAATAGCTATTGACAAACTAGATAAGATTGGCATTGAAAAAGTAAAAGAAGAATTAAACGCGAGAGGATTAACTGAAGCGCAGGTAGCACTCGTTGAATCTTTTATTTCAATCACAGGAAACAATGAAGAAAAGCTAAACCAATTAGAAGCAATGTTCAGCAACATCGTTATCGGAGTAGAAGGAGTAAATGAATTACGAACTATCCTTTCTACGTTTGAACATATCAATCAACATTCATCAACTAGCAGGGATAAAACAGCACTAATAGTTGACCTATCCCTTGCTAGAGGGTTAAATTATTATACTGGTGCAATATTTGAGGTTAAAGCCATTGGCGTGCAAATGGGTAGTATTGGTGGCGGAGGCAGGTATGATGATTTAACTGGACTTTTTGGAGTGAATGGAATCGCTGGTGTAGGCATATCCTTCGGCGTAGACAGAATTTATGACGTTATGGAGGAATTGAATGTTTTTCCAGAAAACATCCAGAAAGGAACTAGCCTATTGTTTTTCAATACTGGAGCAGAAGAGCAACAACACATTTTACGTATTGCACAATCACTTCGGTCCAAAAATATTTCCTGCGAGATATACCACGAAGCTGCAAAATTTGATAAGCAATTCAAGTACGCAGAAAAAAAATCAATTCCCAACATTGCAATCATCGGAAGCAAAGAAATTGAAGCAGGTACTGCGGTGATTAAAAATTTAAGTAGTGGTATTCAGAAAGAAGTAGTACAAGCTGACATAGATAAGCATATCTAATATCGCATTACTTACCCCATTTACCCAACTGTTTCAAGGTTGCATCAAGGTCTTTTGAAAGTGGGGCAGTTAACACTATGGGTTGACCTTTTCGATCTATAACTTCTATGCTGTAAGCATGCAATGCCAGCCGGGAAAGTAAAGGCCTTTCCTCTTCTTCAGATTTCGAAAGGTTAAATTTTTTCTTTTTGAATGACGAAAGTAAAATCGGATCAGCACTTCCATATAAAGGATCACACACTAATGCATGTCCAGCATTCTGAAGGTGTACTCTAATTTGATGTGTTCTTCCCGTTTCAATTTGAAATCTAACCCACGTGTAGCCTCTAAATCGATGTTCCACATGAAAATGAGTAATGGCAGATTTCCCCTTTCGCCCAACTCTCATTTTACCATTTTGCGCTGGATGTGGCTCTAAGGGCTGATCATATGTACCATCATCTTCAGTGATTGAACCTTGTACTAATCCAAAATATGTTTTCTTGATGGCACGTTGCTCAAATTGCTGATTGTAAAACTTATGGGTCTCCTCATTTTTTCCAAGCAAGAGCAATCCACTCGTATCCCTATCTATGCGATGAACAATAAATATTTTTTGATGCCGTGATTCAAACCAGGTTTTGATGCACTTTAATTCAGGATCGAATCGATCAGGTATTGTCAACCAACCAGAAGGTTTGTTGATGGCGATGATATCATCGTCTTGGTATATTATTTGAGGAAGTATTTGCACTCTACTGGGTTGGGAGTTGGGGGTTGAAATGAGTTAGGAGTTAGGGGTTGAGGGTTAAGTCAACAAATACCTCCAACTCAGATTTCACATCTCATACCTCATTCCGATTTAGGCTTTTTAATAAATGAACTATTCATAAACTTTAACAAACGCACTTCTTTTTCATTGAGGTATCTCCATTTGCTACGCTCAACATTTTTCTTAGTTAAGTTTGCAAATACAACTCGATCGAGTCCCTTTACATCATACCCTAGAAATTCAAACATCCTTCTTACAATATGATTGCGACCACTGTGAATTTCAATCCCTATAATGGACTTATCCTTTGTGTCTACATACCCCAACGCATCAGCACGCACAAAACCATCTTCAAGTTCAAGCCCTTTCAACATCCTATCAAAATCTACTTTAGAAAAAGGCTTGTCAAGCTTTGCTTCATAGACTTTTCGTACTTCATGAGAAGGATGAGATAATTTTTGAGTAAGGTCGCCATCATTGGTTAACAATAAAACACCTGTAGTGTTTCTATCCAATCGTCCAACTGGAAAAATTCTTTCCCCCGTTGCACCACGAATTAAATCCAATACTGTTTTTCGCCCTTGAGGATCTTCCACCGTGGTGATATAATCCTTGGGTTTATTCAGTAATATGTATACTAGATTTTTTTCTGGCAAAATCTTTTTACCCAGGTACAACACCACATCTTCAGGGGTAATTTTAAATCCAGGTTCTGTGATTACGGCTCCGTTCACCTTTACTTTTTCCTCTTTGATCAGCAGAATTGCATCTCTCCGAGAGCAGATGCCACAATGGGCGATGTATTTATTTAATGGCATGCTTTTGTCTTGCTTTCTCACAATCATCGGCATTTTACCGGCTGATTCTGGAATGGGCGCATATCCTTTTTCTTTTGCAATATTTAGGGTCTTTCTCTTCTCTGCCTTTTTAAGGTCTATGGCATCTGAACGCTCTTTTTTCCATTTCTTTTTTTCCTGGCGGAATTCTTCTTTAATGGCGCTGTTCTTTTTCTGAACTACGAACTTTGAGAAATTGTCTGTACGTTTCATGTTGTTGTTTTGCTGTTTTTCAACAGGATTTATAAATAATAATGAACGAGCTAAAAATAAAATTTCAGATACTTTAATTTAGTAAGATATCCAGTACTTTTCTACTTATTTGCCAACTGTCCACATGCTGCATCGATATCTTTTCCTCTGCTCTTTCGCAAACGTGCATTCACCCTATTCTTTTCTAAGTACTGCATGAATGCTGCCGTTTTTTCTTCCGTTGGCTTTTTAAATCGTGCAAAATCAATCGGATTGTACTCGATGATATTTACCAAGTCTGCTGGAATCTGCCTATACAATTTCACCAGATCTTCTGCGTCCTCAAATGAATCATTGAAGTTGTCAAACAGAATATATTCAAGTGTAATTTCACTCTTAGTCATTTTATAGAAATAATTCAATGCATCAATCAACGACTTCAAGTTGTTGGTTTCATTGATAGGCATGATTTCATTTCTTTTTTTGTCTGTAGGGGCATGCAACGATAAGGCCAATTTAAATCGAACACCATCATCCCCTAGCTGCCTAATCATTTTTGACACACCTGCTGTTGAAACAGTTATTCTACGAGGACTCATAGCTAATCCATCTGGAGAAGTGATGCGTTCCACGGCTTTCATCATATTCTTATAATTCAGCAATGGTTCACCCATGCCCATAAATACGATATTCGTGAGTTTCTTCTCATGCATCTTCATTGCTTGTTGATTAATGAGTACTACTTCATCGTAGATCTCATCAAATACAAGGTTCCTTTTCTTATCCATATACCCAGTAGCGCAGAATTTACAGCTTAAACTGCATCCCACTTGGGATGAAACACAGGCGGTTAGTCTTTCCTCAGTGGGTATTAAAACACCTTCTACTTTATGACCATCAAATGTTTTGAATCGTGTTTTAACTGTGCCATCCTCGCTAAATTGGGTGGCATCCTCTGATAAGGAGGTAAAGTCAAATGTCTCCTCTAATTTCGCCCTTAGGTCCTTGGAAAGGTTCGACATGGACTGAAAATTAAGGGCTTGCTTCTGCCACAGCCATTCCCAGACTTGCTTAACGCGAAATTTTTTTTCACCAATAGATTCAAAATAGTCGTTGATTTCCTCAATACTTAAATGCCTGATATTCGGCTTGGCCGTAGTGCTCATGGGGCAAAGATAGGTTAACTCAGTGAAGAGGCAAGGAGGCAAGGAGGGAAGAGGGAAGAGGGAAGAGGCAAGAGTAAATACAGAAAAGGCACAGAGGCACAAAGGGGCAATAGGCAAGAGGCAAGAGTAAATACAGAAAAGGCACAGAGGCACAAGGGGGCAATAGGCAAGAGTGAATACAAAAAAGGCACAAGGGTACGGAGGAGGCAAGAGGGAAGAGTTAATACAAAAAGGCATACAGAAAAGAAAATTTTACTTAATTCTCTGTATGCCTTCGTAAATTTAGTGTTGACTAGTTCCTCCTTGCCTATTGCCTCCTTGCCTATTGCCTATTGCCTATTGCCTATTGCCTCCTTGCCTATTGCCTCCTTGCCTATTGCCTATTGCCTCCTTGCCTATTGCCTATTGCCTCCTTGCCTATTGGCTCTTTCCCTCCTTGCCTATTGCCTATTGCCTCCTTGCCTATTGGCTCTTTCCCTCCTTGCCTAGTCCCTCCTTGCCTCTTCCCTTGTATTTCCCTACTTATTCGGCTGCGGAGTATACCTCAAATAAGGCTTTACGATATTAAGTCCTTTTGGAAATTTAATTTTTGCATCTTCCGTTGAAACAGCAGGAACTACAATTACATCTTCTCCCTCTTTCCAATCTGCTGGTGTAGCAACGCTAAAGTTTGCGGTAAGCTGTAATGAATCAATTACACGCAATACTTCAAAAAAGTTCCTACCGGTGGAAGCTGGATAAGTGATAAACAATTTTATCGTTTTATCTAGGCCAATAATAAAAAGTGATCTAACGGTAAATGTGGCAGAAGCATTTGGATGAATCATATCATACAAGCCAGCCACTTCTCTGTTTTCGTCAGCTATAATCGGAAACCCTACTGTACAATGCTGTGTTTCATTAATATCCTTTACCCAGCTTTCATGCTTTTCCAACCCATCAACACTCACTGCAAGTACCTTCACATTTCTCTTTTTAAATTCCTCTTCTAATTGTGCAGTTCTTCCCAATTCGGTTGTACAAACTGGGGTAAAATCTGCTGGATGTGAAAAAAGAACACCCCAGCTCGTTCCTAGGTATTCATGAAAATCAATATCTCCAGCAGTAGTTTTTGCTTTGAAATTTGGCGCTATATCGCCTAATCTTAGTCCCATCTTAATTTATTTTAGCCACAAAGAAAATGCTTTTTTATTACTCTACCAAACGTATAGACTTTATTTTATCTAAAAGTATATTTACGCATAGTTTTCACACCCCATTAAATCAGGTATCATGACTAAATCTCGGAACTATTTAATCTCCCCTATTAATGGATTTTTTACCAAATCGTTTCTTAACATTATCAATAGCCCCGTACAACTTCTCTTTTTTTAGGCTATTTTCAAAAAGGTTAGTTTGAACACTATGCTCAACCAAATCACTAAATCGGACACCGATGAGTCTAAGGGATTTTTGTTGATCATATAACTGAAGAAATAAATCCCGTATTACTTTAATCAGTTCATCGTCATAGGAACTGGGAAGTATAGCAACTTGCTTGGTTTGGGTTGTGAAGTCAGGATAACGCAACTTCACGGCTACGCATCGAGTCATTTTTGACTCTTGCCTTAGTTGATGCCCTAATTTCTCAGTCATCTTCAATAGCTCTGCATATAAAAAATCAAGGTCGTTGGTATTTTCGAAAAATGTCTGCTCAGTAGAAATAGATTTTGCTTCATGATGTGTATGGATAGCACCCTGGTATGCGCCTAGTGATTTTTGCCTCAACACATCTGCATATTTCCCAATATATTGTTCTAGCAGTTGTGTAGGAAATAAGGAAAGATCATGAATGGTTAAAATACCCAATGTATTCAATGTCTTGAGCATATGTGCACCAACACCGGGAATTTCGCCAACAGGCATTGGCGCTAAAAACTCCTGCTCTTTTCCGGCTAGGATATGTAAATACCCATTTGGCTTAGCTGCATTCGTCGCCATTTTGGCCACCATTTTATTGGATGCAAGTCCAAATGATATGGGCAACTTGGTG
>CAMCBE010000128.1 GCA_945872805.1 Chitinophaga pinensis
TGATCATCGGATCAGGACCTGCCGGATACACAGCCGCTATTTATGCGTCTCGTGCCAATATGAAACCCTTGCTATATCAAGGTATTCAGCCGGGTGGACAATTGACGATCACCACGGAAGTTGAAAACTATCCTGGTTATCCTGATGGAATTCAAGGTCCAGAGATGATGGTTCAATTTGAAAAGCAAGCTGCTAGAATGGGTGCTGATATTCGCTTTGGGTTAGCTACTAAAGTTGATTTTTCAACTCAACCATTTAAAGTATGGATTGATGAAGAAAAAGAAATACAGGCTGATTCAATCATCATTGCAACGGGTGCTTCTGCCAAGTGGTTAGGCATTGAAAGTGAACAACGCCTCAATGGCTATGGTGTAAGTGCGTGTGCTGTTTGCGATGGTTTCTTTTTCAGGGGAAAAGAAGTGGCGATTGTTGGTGCAGGGGATACTGCTGCTGAAGAAGCACATTACTTAAGCAAGCTCTGCAGTACGGTTCATATGTTTATCAGAAAAGATGAAATGCGTGCATCAAAAGTGATGCAAGACCGTGTTAAGAATACGCCTAATATCAAAATGTATTGGAATACCGATACGGATGAAATTTTGGGTGAAACCAAAGTAGAAGCCGTACGCATTAAAAATAATAAGTCGGGCGAAACGACTGAAATTCCCATTTCAGGATTTTTTGTGGCGATAGGACATCAACCCAATTCATCTATTTTTAATGGATTTATTGACATGGATGAAGCGGGATACATCAATACCATTCCAGGTACTTCAAAAACCAATATCGAAGGCGTATTTGCCTGTGGTGATGTTCAAGATAAAACCTATAGACAAGCAGTAACTGCTGCAGGTAGTGGTTGTATGGCCGCATTGGATGCAGAGCGTTATCTTTCTGCACATGGCCTACACTAGTCTATTTTTCTTGATGTTTATTGAGTGAAATTATAGCCAACTCATCGCGAGGAAAGTTAATGCGCCTGATAGGTATCCGAGTAATACCCAGAAGCTGATTTTTCGAACATACCAGAAAAATTCAATCTTGGCAATTCCCATCGCGGCAACGCCTGCTGCTGATCCAATGATCAACATACTTCCACCCGTGCCCGTGCAATAGGCCATGAAGATCCAAAATGGATGATCCATCGGGAATTCAGATAAGGAATACATGCCTTGTGTTGCAGCAACCAAGGGAACGTTATCGATGATAGCAGAGAGTCCACCTAATGCCATGACAATGATTTTAGTGTTGCCAATCCAGTTGGACAAAGACTGTGCAAGTTCAGACAGGATACCTACACTTTGTAATGCGGCTACGCTAATTAAAATGCCTAAGAAAAAAAGTATACTTGGGGTATCTATATTTTTCAATGCACTTTTGATAGAGAGCGTATCGCTGGCTTCCGTATCTTTTTGGTGATTGATGATTTCGCTGAGCAACCACATGATTCCTAAAGAAAGGAGCATGCCCATAAAGGGAGGTAGGCCGGTCAACGACTTAAACGCCGGAACAAATAAAAGCGATAGAATTCCTGCAAAGAGTATGACTTTACTAGTTGAATGATTTGTTTTTGTGAGTGTTTCTGTAACTGTTATGGGAGTATTGTTTTTTAGTTGAAAGCTAATCGCTATCAATGGAATGATGATTGATATGACGGAAGGAAGAAAAACTTCCTTTATGATTACTGCTGCACTGATTTGTCCATTCATCCATAACATAGTTGTAGTTACATCACCGATAGGAGACCAGGCCCCACCGGCATTAGCGGCAATAACGATCATGGAAGCGAAATAAAATTTTTCGTGTTTGTCTTGGATTAATTTCGTCATTAATGAAATCAATACAATCGTAGTGGTAAGGTTGTCTAATATAGCTGAAAGAAAAAACGCTATGATTGAAATTATAAATAGAATTTTTTGTTTGTTTTGGGTTTTAATAGCCGATGAAATGAGTTCAAATCCATCATGCGCATCAATCAATTCTACAATCGTCATGGCTCCCAATAGGAAAAAAAGAATGCCTGAAATCTCACCCATGTGAGCGAGTAGCTTTTCGGAAACTACCTCATGTGCTGTTCCACCCAATGCATACAATGTCCAACAGATTACTCCAGTGATCAGCGCAGTAGATGACTTGTTCAATCTGAGTTGATGTTCAAATGCAATGCACAGATAACCCAGGATGAACGTGATGAGACTGGCCATGAGGAGATATAGTGAATTTGTAAATATACGTAATGCGGATATATTACTTAATAGGCAAATAATTCACCTGCATTTTTGGGACGAAGGGCTTCTAACCACCTAAAGTTTCTCAACTCACGTTTGTCAGCCGGAATTTTTTTGAATGGATAGGTTGTGCCGGTAACGGTATTGATCCAAGTAACGCGTTTAAGTTCTTTTTGAATGAACTTAAATGTAATGGCATCTGCTTGTGTATAGTCCATGCCTACATAGGCACTGTCTTGGTCTTGCAGATAATACAAGCTTTCTCCATTTCCTTTTGCTTTAATCGCATCCAAGGTTCCGTCTATGAAGGTCCCTGACATGGTATTCCCTTTTAGCTGATTGTATAGCCCTGCCTGAGCTTGATTAATTGAGAATGCATTTTCATTGGCAAAAAACTGATCTATCTTTTTATTTTTTGTAGTCAATAATAGGGTATCTCCTGACACTTGACTGCCTTTGGTCCAAATGATGGGATCAACAAAAAAACGAAATACAGAATCGATGGTGGAATAAAATAAGCTATCGCATTTTCCTTGAAGAGAGTCCGAATATATTTTCACATGATGAAAGGCATTTACGTAGCGCATGGTATCTGAGCGATCTGCTTTTATGGAAGTGTCTCGGTTGTGATAAGCAGAGTAAAGGGTGTCTGCTGCGATAAACAAAGAATCATTGTCTTGTTTTAAAATCATAACAGGGTGTTTGTACGACAAGATGTCTTTCTTCTGATTATTGAAGACAGCAGCACCTGAGAGCATCGCTACACCTTGTGTGGTGTCTGTATAGATAACATTTCCATCAGCAATAGCTTCACCAGAAATCTTATCGTAATTAATTTTGTCGGCAATGACAAACTGTGTGCTGTCATCCATGATTGGTCGATTGGTAAAATTTGCTTTTCCTTTTTTAAGATCATAATAACCCGATCGAGTGCGTATTCTAGATTTCGCATCCCGGATGGTGGTGGCGGCCACAAAACTGGCTACCTCACTGTTTACGTTGTACAATAAGGTGTCACTGGCTAGGGTGTATTCTGGATCTACTAGCCTGACGTTTTTTTGAAAGTAAACATCTTTTGTGTCTGCATAGTAATATCCTTCTTTGCTGGTAAGGACAGATTTACCGTTCACTACTTTTCCTCCTTCTAGATAGGTTCCTAGTTTAGCATTCAAATCATATTCGAGGTTTTCAGTGGTCAAAACGCCTTTGCCATCAGTCATTTTTACTTTTGTTTTCAAATTGGCAATGCGTGTATCTCCAAGGTATTTGAGGTATTGTGAATAGATTTGCACGCTGTCTGCATCGTTGATATGAATATTTCCAAAAGCTTCAAATTGATTAAGCTCATTGTCTTGAATAGCACTGTCGCAATAAAACGTTGTATTATTTTGTTTTAATTCCACATTGCCGATGAGTAAGTTTAAGTCTTTGGCAGAATCTTGTTTTATTCTTCGAAAGATGTCCGCTTTAATTACGTATACTATTTGTTTGCTGTTGCGCACTGGTACAGTATCGTTTATGGCATTTTGTGCCTTACTACAAAATGACAGCAGGATGCATAGTCCAGAAAAAATTATACGATTGAGCATAGCCATAGAGTGGATCATTTGTTCAATGAATCGGGCAATGCTGCGTTAAGCGGTCCGGTTTTATCTTTCTTTCCAAAAACCGATACATTAACATAGCGTTTTGGATGCAATCGCAGATCTTGTAAAAGTATGTTCAAACTACTGGCAGTCCGATTTAGATTGAGGTAAAGCTGATCGTCTGATGTAAGCTTGCCCAAACTTCCTTTCCCTTCTTTTATTCCGGCTAGGATCGTATTTAAGTTTTGAGCGGCTATAGAAAGAGAACCAATGGTTTCATTTAGATTAGCCGATGCGATATCTCGTGAAATTTTGGCGAGGTTATTAACCGTTGCCGTAATGGAGTCGTTGTTTTTAGTAAGGTTTTTGGTGAACCCATTGAGGTTATCAATGGAATTGGATAAACCCCCTTTGCCAGGCTCAAGCATTGCGCTAAGTCGATTTGATGTGATGGCAAGTTCTTTCAGTACTTCACCGATATGTTGTTGCGCATTTTCATCAAATACATCTCCAATGCGTTTGATGGTTGAATCCAATGATGTCATGGTTCTATTTAAAATGCTAAGTGTAGGATCAAGTTTTTCGTTAATGATTTCCATGATTCCTTTACTGTTAATTCCTGCTAGGGTATCTCCATTTTGAAGATATTCTTTAGACTCACCAAATGTAATGTCAATGCTAGCTGTACCAAGAGGAGAGGCTATTATCTTTGCGTACGAATCCTTTGGGATATTGATTTCACGGGTTGTGTGAAATCCTACAACGATGTTGCTTATGCTTGCGTTCATTGCATCTAATCCTTCTACTGCACCTACTTTTAGTCCATTTATTTTTATAGGATCAGACACATTCAGCCCTTCCGTTTTATTAAATGTAATGTACATGGTTGCCTTTTTTCCAAATACGTTTTTCCCTTTCAGGAAATTGAATCCTAGTATCAACATGGTTATTGCAATGGCTGCCAGAGAACCAACTTTCGTTTCGTTTGAGATTTTCATTATATAATTTTATTTATCAGTACTACACACTAGGTTTCGTGAAATTATTAGTGCTTAGGGGTTTTGATTATTGAATTGGACCATCAACTTGTTGTTTATACGTTATAATGGCATTGGCTATAGCCCTCGTCATTTCTTTTTGTCCATTCTCACTATTTAGGTATGCTTCTTCATTCTTGTTTGTAATGTATCCCGTTTCAATCAATACCGCAGGCATATTGGTTGCTTGCAATACCCAGATTCCTTTCCAGTTTCGTTGCAATACACCTAAGCTAGGTCTTCCAGTAGTTACAAATTCATTTTCAATCATGGTTCCAAGTCGAACGGAGTTCTTAAAGAATTTCTGTGTCCATAAGCGTGCTTTGATGATGGCTTCTGGACTTTGAGGATCCGGTACATCAATCACTTCAGCTTCAGATTCAAATCGATTATCATTCGCTAACCCTTCAGCTTTTTCATCTCCTCTGTCTGCCGCAAACACATAAGTGGAAGATCCATGAACTGGGTTTTCTGCTTTAACATAAATAGGCTGGTTCTTGTAGAGCTTTTTTCTTTTTTTACCCTTACCCACATAATAAGCCACTTTTTTATGGCCCACAACGACCTTTCTGTCTGGCGCTGCATTAACGTGAATGCAAATAAACAAATCACCATTCTCGCGGTTGGCAATATTGGCTTTTTCAGTTGGGGAATGATAGATGTCTGTATTCCTAGTCATCACAATCCTAGTGGTTGGCAATTCTTGCCTGAGCAGGGTATCAAGTCTTTGGGCTACTTCAAGAGTGATTTGGGCCTCTGTGGAATAGTCGCCTCTTGCCCCAACCTCTTTCCCACCATGACCGGCATCAATGATGATGGTTTTTATTCTAGGTCCTTTCTTAGCGGTTTGGCTAAAAAGGGGTGATGTAAGCAAAAAAGATGCTAAAACACTAAGTATTAAAGAATGTACAGCTCTCATTATTCGTTTGTTCGTTTAAAATGAATACCTAGATGTTCAATCTTCACGATTTCTTACAACTTAAATTGATTATTTTTGCCTGCCAATATATATGCTGCAGACCCAAAGCAAATTTAGTTTAAAATATCTTTTTTTCTTGATTTTGTCTTCAGGGGTATATTGCTTTTTAACATACCCCGTATTAGCCAAAACAGGGAGAGATTGGCATAAGTCTACAATTCGTCATATCGATACCATTCCTGACGCGACGGTTGACACGTCAAAACTTCCAAATAATACCGATACATCCTCCCTTTCATCCATCAAGCAAGATTCACTTCGTGTTGATAGCTTACATGTGGATACAATAAACGTACGATTGTCTAAAGACTCTCTGACAGACCCTATCACCCATTCGGCAGAGGATTCTATGGTATTGGATGTAGACGCACGAAAGATTTTGCTCTA
>CAMCBE010000129.1 GCA_945872805.1 Chitinophaga pinensis
AATGCAAGTACTAAAAACTCGTTTTAAAACATTGGTAAGTAAACAAAATGCAACAGCAGAAGATCTCGCTGAAGCAAAAGTATTGGTTGGTGAATTGAATGGTAAAATAAATGACTACGTGAGAGAAATAGAAAGACTTCAAGCTGAAAACCAACAACTTACTGTTGACAAAGCTGGATTGACCGCTGATAAGCAAAATCTTGAGAAAAACTTAGCTACCACAGAAGTGGCTAAAAAAGACGCTGAAGATAAAGTTGATGTCGGCTCTACTCTTCATGCATCAAGCTTTCAAATAGCTGCTATCAACGAAACGAATTCTGGTAAAGAAAAATCAACGTCAAAAGCAAAACGTGCTGATAAACTACGCATTTCATTTATGTTGGATGAAAATAGGATTGCAATTAGCGGAACGAAAATGTTATTTATTATCGCAAAAGATCCTAGTGGAAAAATCATTAAAGAAACTGCACTTGGATCTGGAAGCTTCGAAACACGCCAGGATGGACAACTGGATTATACCACTAAGCTAAATACAGAATATACTCAGGGTGAATCAAAATCAATCAACTTTGACCTTAAACAAACTGATGCTTATGCTAAAGGAAGCTATACCATCGTTGTTTATCAAAATGGATTCAAAATCGGACAAGGTGTTGCGATGTTGAAATAAGTTTAGTTAAGCTACTTAAAAAAGGGACGGTATAGTATGCTGTCCCTTTTTTTATAATATCGCCCGTATTTGTGCTCGGCCTATGTTAACCATTCCTGAAGTGCCCGCTTTTCTTCCCTCATATTGAATGGTCATTTCAAGGTAAGGGGTAAGTCGTTTTGTAAGATCTAAGGTCCATATAAAATTCTTTCCTGGCAATAGTCCTTCCAACATGATATACCCAACACTGGTATTTGCATTACCATTAAAACTGATTTTACTAAAATTCATTGATGTTGAAATAGCCGTATTAGACACTAAATTATACTTGGCTTCAAAAAGCATCGCATTAATCTTTGCCACTTCAGGGCCTTTGTTTTGCTTATCATCTATTTTATAACCAGCCATCAAACGAAAATTCGTTCCTTGGGTAAATGTTATTCTTGGCTCAACAGCCAATGAAGAAACATCATAATTTCTATTGCTGAATTTGGGAGTTTCTAAAATGTTTCGATTCAATTTAGTGATCAAATCAACTGTAATTACCTTAAACCAATTCGATCTAATCTTGAATGAAACACCATCAATAGATCGTGTTTCATAACCATACGACAAATATGCTCTATTGCTTGTCTGTAAGGTATTGATGTCAAGTCCCCAAACCTGACTCATCTTATTGAATGAAAATGAATTACTAAAAACTCGATCAAACGTTATTAACGACGTATCAACTAAAAATTTATCAAATGGGTTATAGGCTTTAGCGTTACCTGCTTCTTGTTTTTTATTAATCTGAAGAGTAGATTGAACGTATATTTTTTTTATAAAGTCAATAAAATAATTTTTAGTGGAATTCGACAATGCTTGAGATGGGTTAACTACTAGGTTGTAATTGAATTGAAGATAATCTGCCTTAATGAATTCATTGGTAGGTGTTGCAATCCTGAAAAATTTAGCTTGGTCACGAAACTTAGCAATCTCAAATTCATTCAGTTGTTGAACGCCATCATTGTTATAATCAATCCAGGTATATTCTCCTTGTCCGGCAGGCACTTCAAAAAAAGCGAAATCTTTTCGGGGTTCTTGTCCTGTTCCAAGTTCATATAACACATCTCCAGTAATAGCACTTTTCCATATCGTTGAAAGGTATTGAACCCTACCCAATAGGGTTTTGTCAGGCTTCACGCTAGTAGCTTGGCTATTGATGATTTCAAGTTGCCTAAACGTAGTATTAAACTTTACTTGATGGTGTTCACTAGCGAGCAGTTCAGATGTTATACTATAATTATGGCTCCTATCAATTCGCTGTAATCTATTAGCAAAGGGTATATGATCTGTTCTGGTGAAATAGTTCAACCCCCACCTATTCATTTTTGTTTGATCGGATTGGGTAAAAAGTTGAAATGTATTGAAGGCAAAGCTTCCTGCTTTTATAGAATCAGTTCGTATAAATGATGACGTTGTCTTTTCAAGAGAATATTTAACGCCCAATTCTTGGTTTGACCAATGTTCGATAATGCGGGTCAGGTTAAGGGAGGGCCTCAAGAAATATCCTTTAGCCATACCATCATTGAAGGATGTATAGCCGAAAATATTATCCATTCGCCAAGATTTTTCATTGAAATGATGTTCGATATAATTTCGAGTAGCTTTATAATTTTCATTTCGCGCATACGATCCAATAGAATATTTTACACTATGTCCCTTTTCATTCAACAGGTTGAAATTTGCTGAAGCCAACTTTTCATCTGCAGGCAGGGTAACAAGATCTAAACCCCAATCGCGGTTGAATTCTACATTACGAAGTCGCTCTATGGGCTTAAAGGTTGAAGAGGTATACTCTAGGTTAAAGTCAGATTTTAATGAGATTCCTTTGTTAGCTGAAATACGTTTTGTGTTTTTAAAAATTAATCGACCCGCTATTCCATCATCATTCGATTTATCTTTTGAAGAAAATCGATTGAGGTCAAATTTACTAAAGGCAAGATCTGTCATCAATTTAGATGTTTTACTTATATCCCATTCAGTACCGATTGAAATAAGGCGTTGACTTTTAGGAGCTGCGAGTAAGACGACTGGCTCGAATCGTCCTGACTTTAAACCGGTAGAGATATCTGGAGCAACCCATTTATAGACCTTCCCATTCACATTGGCATCTAAGTCTTGACTATAATTTCCACCGCCTTCGCCTAAGTCAATGAAGGATAGCGTGAATAAATCAGATTGATCAAGATTCGTATACTGATATATGGTATCTCGCTTGTTTCCATTGTATACCGTGTCTACTTGTTTATAGAGAATCTTTCCATTAGCAAAGGTATCTGCCATTGCTGAGCTATAATATGCCTTGTTCAGGTTATCACCAACGGTAGATAAAAATTGTTTTTGATTTGTATTTAGCGTTTGACTAATAGGTGAATTTTTAGCATCACCATTATTGAAAAATCCGATATTCATTTTGAACTTAGCCCCAATAGATACTTCATCATGCAGGTAGAGTTGAGAGTTCAAGTAATTTCGATCAGCATATTCAAATTCAATTTGAATCCGTTTATCTTTACTAATCATTTGCTTTGGAGTAAACGTAACTTCAGCGGTATTGTAATTGATTACATAATCTTGATCCTCTCCCCTTTCCATCAACACACCATCTATAAAAACCCGTTCTGTTCCAGCCAAAACAATGAAGAACATTTCTTGATTTGCTCCTTTTAATCGGTACGGGCCTTAATTCCCTTCTAAACCCTGAAAAACGTTTCGTGTAAATTTACCCTTTGCCACAGCTCCACTTACCTGAAGTCTATTATTTATGGAGGATGAAATTTTATCTGCAGATTCAAATGAAATTCCCTGAACACGTTTGTAAAAATTCAAATAGTAGGAGTCATTTCTTCTTAGGTCAAAGTCGCCTAAGAGAAGCTTCCATTTATCTTTTGAAAACTGAATGTATACTTGATCAAACTCTTTTAAATTTTGCGTATTCCCATCAGGCTGAATAGGAATATTATTATCTGAAATGGCCGCAGCTAGCAAAATGCTATCGCCGATATATCCATTGAGTTGTAAGTTCAAACTTGAATTTAAGACAGCGTCTTGTCGATTTCCAAGGGATAGCGAACGTCCTAGACTACCATTGGAGTTTATTTTACCAAAATCGAATGGCTTTTGAGTACTCGATTTATTATTAATCCTGACTTGGGGTAAACCAAAACGATACATTACTGAATCAAACGACATCCGCTTGATTTCAGAAGCTAAATTGATTGAGAGTACACGGTATTGAATTTCAACTTCCGGATAAGCTGGCTTTTTAATCCATGTAAGGGTTGATGATGCAAAATCAAGTTTATAATCCTCTTTTGAAATCTCTTTTATCCAAAAGGAATTGGGCTCAATGCTTAGGCTATCAATTTTAAAAACCCTTGGGGATGTTGAAATGGTTTTTTGGCGCAAGGTTGTAAGGGGTTGTGCGGAGACAAACCCAACAAGGAATAGACATAGAAGAGGTGGTATTAACCGTTTAAATGACAATAGATTGAATTTCTGGTAAGAATGATATAAAATTATCCATTATCATTGATTTACGCAGGAATTAAAAGAAAATGGCGATTGATTCATACCATTTCCCTCTATAAATCGAAGGGGCAGAAAGAGAATATAAATAAACTGACTAAGAACCTAAGTTTGACTGCAAATACTCCCTATTCAACCTAGCTATGTTCATCACAGAAATTTCCTTAGGACATTCTGCTTCGCATGCATAGGTATTTGTACAGCTACCGAATCCTTCTTTATCCATTTGTGCAATCATGCCAGCAACACGTTGTTTGCTTTCAGGTTGACCTTGTGGTAATAAAGCCAAATGAGAGACTTTAGCTGAAACAAACAGCATAGCAGACGCATTTTTACACGCAGCGACACAGGCGCCACAACCAATACAGGCAGCAGCAGCAAATGCATCATCAGCGTTTTGCTTGTCGATCAAAATAGCATTACCATCAACGGCATTTCCGGTATTAACAGAGATATATCCTCCCGCTTGTATAATTCGATCAAAAGCGCCTCTATTCACCATTAAATCCTTCACCACAGGGAATGCATTTGCACGAAATGGCTCAATGGTAATGGTATCGCCATCTTTAAAAGCACGCATATGCAACTGACAGGTAGTTGTTCCTTGCCAAGGACCGTGTGGACGACCATCAATCACCATAGAACACATACCACAAACACCTTCACGACAATCGTGGTCAAATGCAATGGAATCCCCACCATCTTTAATGAGTTTCTCATTCAACACATCAATCATTTCTAGAAATGACATCTCTGATGAAATATCATTCACATCATAAACTTCAAAACGTCCTTCAGATTTACTATTCTGTTGGCGCCAAACCTTAAGTTTCAAATTCATCGTATAATGCTGCATATGGATCGAATTAACGGATAAGAAAATTAATTATTTATAACTACGTTGACTAGGTTTTACCACTTCATAATCAAGGGTCTCTTTATGAAGGTTCCAGCTACCTACTTCTTTGCTCTCCCAGGCGGCTACATACATGAAATCATTATCATCACGAAGTGC
Source organism: Chitinophaga pinensis (assembly GCA_945872805.1). Taxonomy (GTDB): domain Bacteria; phylum Bacteroidota; class Bacteroidia; order Chitinophagales; family Chitinophagaceae; genus Pollutibacter. The sequence continues at coordinate 5,238 of CAMCBE010000129.1, forward strand.
TTCACCATCTGGCGTTTGATATTCCTCGCGAAAATGTCCGCCACAACTTTCTTTTCTTTCTAATGCATCCAAGCACATCAATTCACCCAATTCAAGAAAGTCGGCTACCCTACCTGCTTTATCCAACTCTGGGTTCATTTGATTAATGATACCAGGTATTTTAACATCAGACCAAAACTCATCACGAAGGGCTCTAACTTCTGCAATGGCCTGTTTCAATCCCTCTTCATTTCGGGCCATACCACATTTGTCCCAAATGATTTTACCCAATCGCTTATGGAAACTCTCAACCGTTTGTTTTCCTTGAATAGACATCAATTTATTGATGCGATCACTGGCTACTTTTTCAGCATCAATGAATGCAGGGTGATCGGTAGAAATATTGCTTGTTCTGATTTCTTCTGCTAAATAATTTCCAAGTGTGTATGGAATAACAAAATAACCATCCGCTAATCCTTGCATCAATGCAGAGGCTCCCAGCCTGTTCGCACCATGATCACTGAAGTTGGCTTCACCTAAAGCATATAATCCATCAACCGTTGTTTTCAATTCATAATCAACCCATAAGCCACCCATCGTATAGTGAACAGCTGGATAAATACGCATTGGAATTTCATATGGATTCTCTCCGGTAATTTTTTCGTACATATTGAAGAGGTTACCGTACTTCTCTTTAACCACCTCTTTTCCTAATGCTATAATGGCATCGGTTCCAATATTACCCAGGTTCTTTTTGCTTGCTTCTATTTTACCATATCTTAGGATTGCATCGGCATAATCCAAGTAAACAGCTTGTTTGGATGTACCCACACCATATCCAGCATCACATCTTTCCTTGGAAGCTCTTGAGGCTACGTCCCTTGGAACCAAGTTACCAAATGCAGGGTATCTTCTCTCTAAGTAATAATCTCTTTCTTCTTCTGGAATTTCATTTGCTTTTCTGCTAT
>CAMCBE010000130.1 GCA_945872805.1 Chitinophaga pinensis
GCATGACTCTTCACTAGCGACAAGGCATTTCCAGTTTGATGATCCTCAGCGGCGAATGGGAATGGCACTAAAACTGAAGGCTTCTTCATTGCACATATTTCAGCAAGTGCAATTGCTCCAGCCCTCGATACTACGATATCGGCAGCCACATAGGCATAATTCATCTTATGGATAAATTCTGAAATAAATACCTCTTTCTTGCTCCTTAAGGACTCCTCAATTATGCCTAATGATCCTTTACCCGTTTGCCAAATCAGTTGAAGATTGGCATTTAATATCTTATCTATCCCTTTTGCAAATGCGGTGTTGATGCTTTTCGCTCCCAAACTTCCTCCAACAACCAAGATGGTAAGCTTGTCTTTTTTCAAACCAAAAAACTCGATAGCTTCTTCTCTCAAGACAGTTGAATGAGCAATTTCACTACGAATTGGATTTCCAGAAATAAATATTTTTTCTTGAGGAAAATACTTATTGAGCTCTGCTTGTGCAACCATTACTAAATCAGCTTTTTTACCAAGCATAATATTTGACTTTCCGGCAATTGAGTTAGACTCATGCAAGAAGGATGGTATCCCTTTTCGCTGAGCGTATTTCAATACAGGAAAGCTAGAATACCCTCCAACTCCAAATACTGCATCAGGACTAAATGTGTTAAAAATATTTTTCACTTGAATGAAACTTCTAATCAGTTTAAAAGGTAGGCTCCAATTCTTCCAGATTTTAGATCTATTAAATCCAGTAATATCAAGGCCCTCAATGTTAAATCCAGCTTGTGGAACTTTTTCCATTTCCATTTTCCCTTTAGCCCCGATAAAAAGTATTTCAATAGCAGGATTAATCCGTTGCAATGCTTTTGCAACAGCTATGGCAGGGAAAATATGCCCCCCAGTTCCTCCTCCTGCTATGATTATTCTTTTCAATTTCATACTACTTCACTATCTGGTTGTTTTTGTAATACAGGCTTTCCTTCACGCAGTTCTATATTTCGAGCAACACTCAGTATAATTCCTATGGCAAGACAAGTAAATAAAAAAGAACTGCCCCCCATACTTATTAGTGGAAGTGTTACACCTGTTACGGGAAAGAGGTTAACATTAACTGCCATGTTCGCCATTCCCTGAATAACAAGAGTGAAACTCAAACCAAGAGAAAGAAATGCGCCGAAGGCATATGGACATTTTTTCATGATTCGAATACATCGATACAAGAACAATAAATAAATTAACAAGACAGCTACTCCTCCAACAAAACCATACTCCTCGATAATGATTGAATAAATAAAATCCGAATATGGATGTGGGAGGAAATTTCTAGCCTCACTATTTCCTGGTCCTAAGCCAGCCCAACCACCTTTTGCTATCGCAATTTTTGCTTGTTGTACCTGATATGATGACTCTTCCTTATCAGCATACATAAAACTTTGAACACGCTTAATCCATGTCTCTACCCTACCTTTTCTTAGCATACTAGGCATTGGATCCGCATGCCCCTCCGCCTCATTGTAATACATTTTCGCAAATCCAATAAGAAAAGAAACAGGAATTGCTGCAATCAATATCACTAATCCAATATGTTTTAAGCTAACCCGCCCAATAAACAATAAGATCAAACTAGTAGCTCCTGTGAGCAAAGCAGTTGATAAATTAGCAGGTGCAATTAAACCACATATAACAAAGACAGGTATTATTAGTGGTAGGAATCCTTTTTTAAAATCCTTAATTACTTCTTGCCGTTTACTCAATTGCCTACTTAAATACATAAACAAAGCGAGCTTAGCTAGATCAGAAGTTTGAAATGTGAGATTAATGATAGGTAGCCTGATCCATCTGTTTGCCTCATTCAAATTAGTACCGAAGAAAAGTGTATAGATAAGTAGAGGAATAGAAGCAATAAATAATATTTGTGCAACCTTTGAGTAAATAGAATAATTCACTAGGTGAGCAAAATATATAATGACCACACCAACAGCGATAAATGCAAATTGCTTAAATAGATAAGACTCAGTACTTTTTGATAGTTTATATGCCAAAGTACCTGTACTACTATAAACAACCAATAAGCTCATCATAGTAAGCAATACTACTATAGCCCAAACAACTTTGTCTCCAAGTGTTCGGCTAGTAATGCTCCCCAATGAATATTGCTTCATATGTATATTTTCCTTTTGCATTTAACTGACTATAATTCTTTTACAGCTTTTTTAAATTGATCACCACGATCTTCATAATTCTTAAACAGATCAAAACTCGCACACGCTGGGCTCAACAATACCACGTCACCCTTTTCAGATAGAGCATACGCCTTCCTCACAGCTTCTTCTGCACTTCCTGCATCCACAATATTTTTAACTACCCCTTGAAAAGCTGCATGAATTTTTACATTATCTATACCCATGCAAACAATAGTTTTTACTTTCTCTTGAACCATATCCTTCAATAATTCATAATCATTCCCCTTATCTACACCACCAAGAATTATCGTGACCGGTTTTTCCATACTCTCTAATGCAAACCAGGTACTATTGACATTAGTAGCTTTTGAGTCATTGATAAAATCAATTCCTCTTACGGTTGCTACTTTTTCCATTCTATGGGCCAAACTTTCAAATGATGAAACAGCATCCCTGATTCGATCTTTTCGAATCCCAACAAGTGAAGAGGCCACGGCTGCCGCCATAGTATTGTACTGATTATGCTTCCCTTTAAGAGCAAAATCATAAATACTCATAGAAAGGCCTTCTCCATGCTTTAGCTTCATTATTCCATTGGTTATAAAGGCTCCTTTGGGTTGTTCTTTTTGCATACTAATTGGAAGTGGTTTAGAATGAAATGGATGTTGGTTAAGATATTTAACAGTAACAGGATCGTCGGCATTGTAAATGAAAAAGTCTTGATCAGTTTGGTTCTTTACAATATTGAATTTTGATGCTATATACTTTTCGAAATCATGGTCATATCTATCTAGATGATCCTCTGTAATATTAGTTAGTACCGCCACATCAGGCCTAAAGGAAAAGATGTCATCTAATTGGAAACTGCTGATTTCTACTACATACAATGGTTTAGGATCTAATGCGATTTGCTTTGTTATGGATATGCCAATATTTCCAACCAATGCACAATTCAATCCACCAGATTTACAAATATGATAAATCAATGAAGTAGTGGTTGTTTTTCCATTACTTCCTGTTATTCCTATAATTTTACTCTCTCCTTTATGACGATAAGCCAATTCCATTTCACTAATAATGGGAATATTTCTCTTTCTGATTTCTTGAACTAACTTATTTGTATTTGGAATGCCCGGACTTTTCAAGATTTCATCAGCATTTAAAATATTCGCTTCAGAATGTAACCCATCCTCAAATGCAATATCATTTTCAATAAGCTCATTTCTGTATGACTCTTTTAAGATTCCCCCATCACTAAGGAAAACGTCATACCCCTGCTGCTTGCAAAGCAAGGCAGCACCTACACCGCTCTCTCCACCACCCAGAATTACTATCCTCTTTTTCAACGCTTATTATGGTTTAATGTATCCAATTACTTATCTAATTTTTAATGATAAAATAGCTACTACAACAAACAACAATGTCACAATCCAGAACCGAACGGCTATTTTACTTTCATGGTATCCTTTCTTTTGATAATGATGATGTAACGGGCTCATCAGAAAAACCCTACGGCCTTCCCCATATTTTCTTTTTGTATACTTAAAATACCCTACCTGAATCATTACACTTACATTTTCAATCAGGAACACTGCACAGAAAATGGGTATCATCAATTCCTTTCTAACCATGATGGCAATTGAAGCAATAATTCCTCCTAAGGCTAGGCTCCCTGTATCTCCCATAAAAACTTGAGCTGGAAAAGTATTGTACCATAGAAACCCGATACAAGCCCCAATTAATGCAGCAATAAAAATGGAAACTTCCCCGAGATTAGGGATATACATTATGTTTAGGTAATCAGCCAGTAAAAGGTTGCCGCTTGCATAAGCAAAAAGAGCTAAGCAAACACCAATGATTGCAGAAACCCCTGTAGCCAATCCATCTAGTCCATCTGTAATATTTGCTCCATTTGAAACAGCAGTAACAATAAAAATGATGACTAACATATATAGCACCCAACCATAGGAACGAAGAGATGAAGGAAGTAGTTTTGAATAATTGAATTCGTGGTTCTTGATAAATGGAATAGTGGTGATAGGTTCATTTGCCTTCACGAAATACCTAACCCCTCCTTGATATTTGACTGCAATAGACCCTTCCGGCTTTACGGTCCCCTTATACTCCCGCATTACTTTTGTATTCTCATTGAGAAGAAGTGTTGCTGAAATGATAATCCCTAATCCAACTTGACCTAACACTTTGAACCATCCGGCAAGTCCATCTTTATCGCCCTTCCGATATTGAATTCCTAATTCTTGTGATATTTTTTTTGCCCGGAGTTTTAAATAATCATCTATGAAACCAATTATACCTAACCATACAGTACTCAATAGCAATAACTTAATATATACTTTATCTAAGTTGGCGAATAGCAGTGTGGGAATTAAAATTCCAAGCAGAATAATAAATCCTCCCATGGTGGGCGTACCTTTTTTATTTTCTTCACCCTGTAAACCAAGTTCTCTTACACTTTCCCCTACTTGTTTATTTTGTAGAAACAAAATGACTCGCTTACCAAAAACCATTGTTATAAAAAGTGATAGCAAAATGGCTAATAGCGCCCTGAATGTAATAAACTGAAACAGTCCAATACCAGGGAATCTAATATCAACCTTTTGAAACCATTCAAACAAATGATAGAGCATAGTTTCTTTTTATTTTTCTAATTCTTTAAATATTTCACTTAATACTTGCTTGTCGTCAAACGGGAATTTCTTTCCATTGATTTCTTGGTATTTTTCATGTCCCTTCCCTGCAATCAAAATAATATCTTCAGATTTCGCCAACATCACTGCAGCTCTAATTGCTTCTCTCCGATCTACAATGGATAAATATTTCTTTCTGACACTAACATCTAATCCTTCCGCCATATTTTCTAATATAGTTGCTGGATCTTCACTACGTGGATTATCAGAAGTAAATATTGCCTTAGTGCTAAACTCTACAGCAGCACTACCCATGAACTTTCTTTTTGATTTGTCTCTATCACCACCACAGCCTACAACGGTAATGATACTAGATCCGCTATGCTGAAGTTTCTTAATAGTAGAGAGCACATTCAATAATGCATCTGGAGTATGTGCGTAGTCAATAATACCGATGATATTTTCCTTAGGGGAGAGCATATAATCAAATCGGCCCTCAGCACCAGTTAAATCGCTCAACACAGTTAATACATCTTGCCTATCTTCTCCTAAACAAATAGCCGCTGCATAAACAGCTAATAAATTATATGCATTAAACTCACCAATCAATCTAAAATGAACTTCTTGTTCATTAACCAACATTTGTAATCCAGAAAGATTGTTATCTATAATCCTACCCTTAAAGTCTGCCACAGAGCGAAGACTATAATAGAATTTATCCGCAATGGTATTTTGCAACATAATTGGGCCATTCTTATCATCCATATTTGAAATGGCAAAAGCATCTGCAGGAAGCTTATCGAAGAATGATTTTTTTACACGTATATATTCGTCAAATGTTTTATGATAGTCTAAATGATCATGAGTGACATTGCTGAAAATTGCTCCAGTGAAATGAAGTCCGGCTATACGTTGTTGATGAATAGCATGACTGCTCACTTCCATGAATGCATAGCGACAATTAGCGTCAACCATTTGCTTAAGTAATGCATTCAAGCTTATCACATCAGGAGTAGTGTGTGTTGAAGGGATTATAACTTCGCCAATTTGATTTGCAACAGTTGAAATCAATGCACTCTTTACATCTAATGCCGTGAACAATTTATGAAGCAACGTAGCAATTGTTGTCTTGCCATTGGTTCCTGTCACTCCAATTAACTTCAACCGATTAGAGGGTTCACCATAGAAAGCATGTGCGATGATACCGGAGGCATGTGCAGCGTCATATGTTTGAACATACGTGATGCCATCTACTTTATTTAACGGCAGTTCTTCGCAAACAACGGCGATTGCTCCATTCGATATTGCATTTTCGATAAATTCATGCCCGTCTGCAGCTACCCCTTTAACAGC
>CAMCBE010000131.1 GCA_945872805.1 Chitinophaga pinensis
AAATAATCGGGGTTGTTTGATTCTACAAAATAACTTGCCCGTTTTTCTGTATTGTCCCAAAAGGCATTGATGGTAGTTATCCCAATTGAATCATCTTCAAACCTGGTTTTGTCTGTTTGAGCATTTAGATAAAGCTTTAATTTGTCAAATGGATCTTCAATAGTAAGGTCACCTGTGGTAATCCCTTGTATTCTAGGCTCTTTTAACACAAACGGCAACAGGTCGCCTAAGTTCACCTTAGTAAGTGCTAGAATTATATTTTGAGGAGTATTGGCTTCTGGCGGGAATGCCAGGACGCTTATGACTTGTTCTCCATTGCTAATTTTAAAATTCGTAGCGTTAAGTTTTGATTTACTTATCAGTATTTCGCCATCTTTTTCAATGTGCCAGGTTTTTTCATTGAATACAAGAGACGATGGGTTGAAATGAATTAACACTCCCTCGTCTATATTTCTAACTGACGCAGATAGTTTTGCACCATACTCTGCTTGTTCTGAAAAGGTATTTATATTAACCAGTGATTGTTGGTGTGATGCATGGATGGATATTTCATTATTGGGAAACGAAAGGCTGTCGTTGAATACTACAGCACTAGCCTTTGACTTTATAATCAAACTGTCGTAATCTCCATATCCTTTGATAATGTAATCAAAAACTGCAATTTTGTTGTAGCTAAACTTTGGTACCTGAGCATCAATATCAAAATATTTGTTTTTGGTATTGATGCTACCTGATATTTTGCTGTTATTGAAACCAGAAATTCCATTATCGAGTATTTTCAAAAATGCTGATGTGTTCTTTAATGTGATGTTAAATGAAATATCTTGGTCTTTTGTAAGGGGTGTATTCTGATTAAAATAAAGAGGATAGAATTGGCTGAAATATTGACTAAAGGTTGGACCCAGTTGTGCAAATTCAAAGTTCCCCTGCATGTTTACTTCAATATCACTTCCGTGCAAGTTGAATGTTCTGTAATTGTTTCTGATTTGAGTATATGCCATAAGGCTATCCATTACATAACCTTGATCATTTTTAAATATAATCAAGTCATAGAATTTCAAATTTCCCATTATGTTTTCTAACGTATTTCCTACTATTTCAGCTCTAGCTCTTCCTGCAAACTTTAATGGCAGTGAGGTTAGGGTTAAGTTTTTTAAATTAGATGAAAGTATTTGTGCATCTAACGTTGTTTTCGGCATTTCTTCACCTAGGTTTATTTTTAATGCCAAACCTGCTTCGATATTATTATCCCGTATAATGAGTCTAGATTCAATCAACTTATTTTTATACTTTCCACTAACACTTATATTACTGTATAAATAGTTGTTGAAAAACAAGCTAGTTATGTTAGACTCAAAGTTAATGTCCTGTGATTGTTTACTGCTCAACATGAATTTCCCCGACGCAGCCCCCAGCTGATTGATGTCTAATATCTTTGAAGCGTTAAATTTAACTAGTTCTCCCGCTAAATCAATTTTGATATTCTTTGATGCTATATCATATAGATTTAATTTAGTGTTAATCATTCCCGATGCGGAGGCTAAATTGCCTTGTACTGAAAGGTCCTTTATGTTGCCCATTATTTCACCTCGAAATGTACTATTACCCAAAGCCTCTAAGTGTATATTTTTTATCTTTTTTAAATTGGGGTAAAAGGTGAACACATCTTCAGGTGAAGTATTCAGTTGCGTATTTTCTAATGTATATTTTAATTGAGATGGATCAGGTAGTCCAGTCATACTGAAATTACCAGTCAATACCGTGCTTTTGCCATACTTAATCTGCAAGTCAGAACTATTCAGGTTGCTAATGGTCCCTGTTGCATGACCATCTAAATCCAGTTCAAGGTCTAGTGTTTTTACTTCTGGAGCAAAAAATGTAATGTCTTTGAAATTGATATGCGAGTTGCTGAATTTTCCATCAAGCTTTACCCGAGTAATAAAATAAAGCATATCATCATTGAAGGATGTATAGCGCATGGTAAACGAATTCCCTATTCTACTATAGGGGGTAAGAATTTCTAGTTCATTAAATGTCATGGCACGTGGATGCATTTTCATCAAGGCGCGCAATGAGTTGACTTTAAAACCACTTCGTTCTTCTGTTTCTAATTGTATTTGGGCAGACATGGTGTCTTGCTGTAGACGTATGTTTTTTATTTCCCCATCTATTTTTTTGAATAAAATATGCTGCTCATCAAAGTGGGAATACATCGGTCTACTACTTTGCATATCTGAACTGAATGTTCCGTTCACCAAATTGAGCTGTTCAACTTTGATATCCCATTGGTCTGGATTCCAACGAGCATCTGTATCATCTTTTGGGATTAATGCTGCTGGCCTTTTGCCATCATATTGTTTGATTCCAAATATTGGTGCTTTTATCTCAATCGCATCAATGTTGATGGTTTTCTTTTTTAGGTCGATACCCTTCGCCGATAAATCAAGTTTGGCCAACGATAGATTCATGTCTTCACCTCGCCAGCCATCTTCTTGTATAAACCTAAATTGAGTGATTTCAAGTTTTCCCAAGGCAAGTTTGATATTGCTATTCGACGTCGTCTGTTTTGGTGAGGATAATGCGTCGAGTATAAATTGAGTGTTCCAAACTGAATCAACTCGCTTTAAATGTATAAAGCCTTTATCTAGTCCAATGTAATGAAAGGTGATATTATCTTTAAGAAAGAACCAATCGGTAATTCGAAGTTTTGCAGCTGCTGCATACAACAACGTGTCTTTTTGTTTATCTCTAACCAATACTCCCTCCAAAATGAATTTGTTGAAAGGGGAGATGTCTACCGATTTAATGTTAATCTCTGTTTTGAGGTTTTTGCTTAGTGTAGTAGTCGCGTAGCGAACTATGTATTGTTGAACAGGACTCAAGTGTATTAACCCCCAAATGGCTAAGAACAAGCTCACTAGGCCAATTAAAAAGTACGTCGCTATTTTTTTTATCCTTTTCAGTAAGTTGCTTTGTTGTAAAATTAATGTTTCCTACCTAAAGAGAGCAGGCTTGAATGTGAATTAACGCTTCTTTGCATTTGCGCAATTAAATCAATAGGCTTCGGCATCATCATCACCCCGCTTATCTCCGATGGCTTCCATTTTTTTGACTTTTTTCTTTTTCCATTCAATTTGAATCACTTCGGTTCTTCCAATCTCACCTCTGTTTCCAATTTTATATCCCATGCTTTTTAAGTCATTGGCAGTATTTATTGAAAAATCATGTTCAATCATCACTTCATCTGGTAGCCATTGATGATGAAACTTGGGGTTGTTCACTGCGTCTTTTGGCGTTTGATGAAAATCAATAATGTTTACTATTGTTTGAAATACTGAAGTGGGAATAGTTGTTCCACCTGGGGTACCAACAACTAGGTATGGTTTATTGTGCTTTAAAACAATAGTAGGAGACATTGAGCTGAGCATTCTTTTGCCAGGACTGATAGCATTAGCGTCCTTACCTAATGCGCCATACATATTGGGTACTCCAGGTTTTACCGTAAAGTCATCCATCTCATTGTTTAAGAAAAATCCTGCACCGCCAACAACTGTTTTTGAACCATATCCTCCGTTCAGTGTTGTCGTAACGCCAACTGCATTTCCATATTGATCCGCAACAGAAAGGTGTGTGGTTTCTTCACTTTCTGGATTGATATTTCCAGGACTTATTTGAGTGCTAGGTGTTGCTTTGCCAGGTATAAAATCAATCATTCTTTTTTTCAAGTAAGCATCACTACCTAGTGTTTGGACAGGCACTTTTACATAATCTTGATCACCCATGAATTCAGCTCTATCGGCAAAAGCTCTGCGTTCAACTTCAACCATCAATTGAACGGATGCAGGTGTTTGAAAGCCTAACGATTCAATATGCCTATCCTCAATCATTTTTAGCATCTGCTTTATTAACAGGCCGCCACTACTCGGCATCGGCATGCCAATGATAGTATGGTCTTTATAGTCAAATTGTATAGGTTCGCGTTCAATCGCTTTATATGCTGTTAAGTCTTCTTTAGTGATAAGTCCTTTTCCTCTTTTCATTTCGGCACTAATAAGTTCTGCGGTTTCTCCTTCATAAAACCCCTTTAGGCCTTTATCACGGATTCGGATAAGTGTAGCAGCAAGATCTTTTTGGATGAGTGTGTCACCCGCTTTCCAGGGTTGGGATTTTACAAATACTGGTAAAACAGTATTGTATTGAATAAACTCGTTGCGGTCTTCATTGAATGATTCAGCTTGAGATGCTGTAATGGCAAACCCATTCGCAGCTAGATCTATTGCTGGCTGAATAAGTTCAGTAAAGGATAGTTTTCCGTATTGGTGCGCTGCAAAAAAACCGGCAACAGATCCGGGTACTCCACTGGCTAAGTGGCCATTTTGACTGAGGTTTAGCAATGGGTTTTCCAAACTATCTAGGTACATATTTTTGGAAGCAGCAGATGGTGCTTTTTCCCGATAATCGATTGTAATGGCTTTCTTTTCTTCAGTATACCCAACCAAAAACCCACCACCGCCGAGGTTGCCTGCAACCGGATACACAACGGCTAAGACCAATTGGGTAGCTATGGCTGCATCAAATGCGTTGCCCCCTTTTTTTAACATGGACAAACCGATTTGGCTCGCCAAAGGATGAGCAGAGGAAACGGCTCCTTGTTTACCTAATGCAGTCTTTTGTATAGTAAATTGATATGGATCAATTGCGCTTTTCTTTTCTTGGGCAGATACCAGATTTGGTCCAAATACAATGCATACTAGGCAACCAATGGCGATAAATTGAAATGAATTTCTTTTCATCGAATAAAGATAAAGAGGATTTTAAAAGTATTTGCTATCTAGGTAGACTGAATCGGTGCATTTCTTTACTTTTAGCCCTTAATAGGTTAAACGGTTCTTAATGAAATTGATTCGTATGATGATGCTCAACAGACATATAAATGTATTTGCCCTTTTTCTTTTCTTTTTAGGGTGTTCTGTGGGCTCCACAAATGCGCAAAAGCCTACTCAACAAAATAGTGCTGACATACTACATGCCATAAAAAAGCTGAATGTATTGGGGACTGTGCTCTATGTTGCAGCACATCCAGATGACGAGAATACACGATTGCTCGCTTATATGGCAAAAGGCCGGCAGTACCGAACCGGTTATTTAGCCTTGACACGTGGAGATGGAGGTCAGAATCTTATTGGTGATGAACAAGGGGTAGAGCTTGGATTGATTAGGACACAAGAATTGTTAGCAGCTAGAAGAGTGGATGGAGCAGAACAATTTTTTTCTCGTGCATTTGATTTTGGGTATTCGAAAAGCACTGAGGAAGCACTGCTTTTTTGGGACCATGAAGAAGTACTTTCTGATGCCGTTTGGGTTATACGAAAGTTTCGTCCGGATATTATCATTACACGATTCCCCGAAGATAATAGAGCGGGTCACGGGCATCATTCTGCTTCAGCAGTTATTGCTCATGAGGCATTTGTTGCGGCTGCAGATACGAAACGATTCCCTGAGCAGTTCAAGTATGGTGTAACAACTTGGCAAGCAAAACGAATCATGTGGAACACATTTAGTTTTGGAGGGAACAATACAACTTCTGAAAATCAATTGAAAATTGATGTGGGGGATTATATTCCGCTTATAGGAAAAAGCATTGGTGAAATTGCAGGTGAAAGTAGAAGCAATCACCGTAGTCAAGGGTTTGGTTCTTCTTTGTCGAGGGGACAAGTCATGGAATATTTCGACCATATCCAGGGTTATAGAGCATCAACCGATCCTATGGAATCCATTGATTGCAGTTGGAAACGTGTTTCATCAAAACTTTCTATCGAGCCAATGGTAGTTCAATTGATTAATGGATTTGATATGCAAAATCCGGCTACATCAATTCCTCAGCTCATATCCATACGAAAAAAAATAAGCGGCACTGAAGATATCTATTGGAAACAACTTAAGTTGGCTGAAGTTGATCGGTTGATTCAACTCTGCGCTGGGCTTCATCTTGAAGCATTAACAACTGATGATTATGCTGTTCAAGGTGACACCTTGAAATTTACCATTTCAATGAATAATCGTTCTAGCGTAGATATCAAGTTGAAAAAGATACATGTAGGAAATATCGAAACTACACCAAGTCAGATTTTGAAAAAAAATCAAAAATGGGC
>CAMCBE010000132.1 GCA_945872805.1 Chitinophaga pinensis
ATAATTGGCATTGACCCCTGGATTTTAAATGATAAAAACGACTTGAATAGCTGGAGAACACTTGAAAGCGAATACTACTCGATGGCAAATATCCTATTCAATGCTAAAACCCCTCAATATCCATACTTCAAACCAATCCCATTAAGAAATTTAAAAGCATTGTTTTACTATAAGTATTTCACAAGCTCATTGCAATACTTAAGAAAAAATATTGCAATGGACTACGAAATAACTAATAAAAGAGAAAATTTAGGAACTACTATTTCGCCTGATGGCTCATTGACATATTCTGCAAAAACACGTAATTTAACACAAGAATTGGTCGACCTAAAAGCAAAGAGCATTATTGAAAATGATGAGGGAAAAAGCTTAAGTAATTACACAGCATTATCCGAGAGATATTCACTTATTTTCGAGAAATTCATAAAGCATGTTCAAAATAAAAACATAAAAGTGGTTTTTTATTTTCCTCCTTTTCATCCAACAGTTTATCAGACACTTAAAACAGCTAAGAAATATAAAGTTAGCCTAGAGGCAGAAGCCTATTTCAAGGAATTTGCACTAAAAAATAAAATTAAAATTATAGGATCATATAATCCCCTTAGCAACAATTTGGCTAGTAATGATTTTGTAGACGGTGTCCATATTCGTGAAAATGGAATAAAGGAAATTTTTAGTCAACATTGATTAGCAGTAATTAGATGACAAATGCAAAAGATTCTGAACCATGAAATCATAGCTTTCTTTCAAAATCTGAAACACATCAGTGAACGTTTTATCCATCTCAACGACTAACCATTCAGCAACATCTTTTGATTGGTTTAAAATTTTATTGAAATTTTGAATGCCTTTACCAATGACAGTCATAGGTCCTGATATTATCAGACCCGCAGAAAAATCTTTTTCTCATGCATGATGCATAAAACAGACCATTTGACTAAGACATACGCTATAGCCAAGAGAACTGCATTATAAGGATCCCCGGCTAATTGTCCAATCCATTTAAAAATTCCATTTGTAGCATACCCCCATTCAATGAAACTCCCAGACACATAAATGAAAATAGAATTACTTCCAATTACTTTGAAGAAAAACGCCCATTTCTTATACCCCAATACATCAATAATATAATAAAATAAAGAAAGTAGGATAAGGCTATATCCGCCTACATTTAACGCGAAAGAGCTAGTCCATAAATTTTTATTGATTGGTAAGACTATGTCCCATACATGCGCCAGTCCAACGAACACCACGCCCAGAATAGCCATAGCAAGAGACTTTTTCTCTGGTGTCATAGTTCCATTTTTAAGAAAATTGCCTGCGAGAATTCCAAGTAAGCCAGAGGCAATAGCAGGTATAGTAGAAATCAAGCCTTCTGGATCATGTATTCCTAAATAAAGTCTACCCGGCAAAACAGATCGATCAATATATGAAGCAAAATTTCCCTGCATCGTTAAATCTCCCATCGGAAAACCAGGTGCTGAATTGAATGCCAGCAATAACCAATAACCGATAAGGATAGCCGCAAAGCAAATAATTTGAGTGCGCTCTTTTGTGTACAAATAAATTATATTAGCAAACATCCAGGCAAGTCCAATTCTACCTAAAACACTTCCAAATCGAATTTCAGAAAGGGGCTGTATCTCTAAGCCATTGTTATACAATACTCCAATCAACACAAGGACCAAGCCTCTTTTTATAACACGACCTAAGAGCTGATTTGAGGTCTTACCCTTTTCACGATCTCGACCAACCGAAAAAGGTGTTGCCACGCCAGACATAAAAAGAAACAAAGGGAAAATTAGATCATAAAAATGGAATCCATCCCATGCAGGATGCGTTAATTCTTCGGCAATGGCACCGAAGAATGGAGAGCCAATAGCCTTATTTAAATTATGGAATATATCGCCTGCACCCATAATCCAAAACATATCAAATCCGCGCAATGCATCTAAGGAATAAAGTCTTTCTGATTGCTTGGTAAGGATATTAGACATAGAGAAATAATTTTGGTTAACTTGATTGAATAAGACAAGAATCTAGTCAAACATGCAGCAGACATTCATCCAATTTAAAGTTAAGTGGTTTCCGAATTAATCATGCTCTTTTTTTTCCACGAATTAGAGAGATATTACGCCTAAAATAAAGTCTTATAAAAAAGCTAACTAGAATTTATATCCAGCAGTACAGATCAGATTATGGGGTATTTCCGGCCACTTTGATGAACAATTACAACCAACCACCCAATATCTAGGCATAAAAATATAAGCTAAGCTTAAACTAATCTTAATCTTCTTGTACCTAAAACCTAACCCGAGTTTCGTTACAGCGAAAGCAGGTAAACCAAGTCTACTTTTTTAATGTACTACGAATAGATTTAGGTGTATGCTCAATTGATAAATTGAGGCATTTGAATTTACCAACTCCAATGGTGTACTTCAGCCAACTTGAGCTATAAAATATTGGCTCTCATAAAACATCAAGGTAGAGAATTCAAAAAAATATTCATCTAGCTCTAATGGCATATTAAAACTATTTTTAAAAGTTTAACTATTCAATTTTCTCAGCAAGCTGATAAAAGTTGAGTATTTTTAGTATCTCAATAGAATTCTAACATGAAAACACTCATTCTTACACTTGCTATTTTTATATCAAACTCCATATTGGCCCAACCTACCTATTATTCAGTAGCTAACGCCCATTCGCATAACGACTACGAACAACAAGCTCCTTTTTACAATGCATATAACGAAGAGTTCGGATCAATAGAGGCTGACATACACCTTATAAATGGCAACCTTTTGGTAGGCCATGATAAGGCAGATCTTAGCCCTGAAAAAACACTTGAAAACCTGTACCTCATTCCACTCAAAGATTCTAAAATTCAAAATCGATCACTTCAATTATTGATTGATATTAAAACAGAAGCTACTATAACGTTAGATTCCTTAGTAAACCTATTAAAGAAATATCCTTCAATCATTAACAATAAATCTATTAAAATAATCATCACCGGAAATAGACCTAATGAATCTCTTTACATTACTTACCCAACATTTATATGGTTCGATGGGCGGATGAATAAGACATATACTAAAGAACAACTCACTAAAATTGGATTGATCTCTGATAGCTATGAAAGCTTTATAACGAGCAATACTCCTTGGCCAATTATTCCTGCTGACAAAGAGAAAATAGATGTAGCCATTCAAAAAGTACATGCGCTCCATAAGCCAGCAAGACTATGGGCTACACCCGACTTTTCTGACGCCTGGGAAGAAATGATCAAATTAAAAATAGATTTCATCAACACAGATCATATCAATGAACTGGCAGACTTTTTTATAACCCGCGACACATCCAAAAAACTGCTGCCATATAACAGAATTATAAAATCTGCTGGAACAGTACTCCGATTTGGAGACCCCTCCATAGAAAATCATGCGTTAGATGTTGCTGCAATAGAGGGAGATAGAATTGCTATCGTTGAAGAGCGTTTTGGACTAACCGCTATTGATGTTGAAAAGAAAGAAATTCTAAGTCGTTTGGCATATGCTGCTCTCCCAGATTTTAAAAGTTATATCAGCACTTACTCGGGGATAAAAACGTTCAAATACAACCAAAAAACATGGATAGTTTGGAGTGCGGTGAACGAAGATAATAACAACTCTGCCTTAATGTTCGCTGAATGGAATAACGGATTTATCAATCTCGGAGCAATTCCATTTCATCATATTCAACCAGCTAAGAATGCAATTCCAAATGAAGTAGAAGTTGCAATAGAGGATAACAAAACCATGCTATATCTAGTTCTAAACGGCAATAATCAACTTGTAAAAATTGATTGGGAAAGTAAACAACCAATTTGGTATACAAAAACCGGTGTTGCCCCATATGGACTTGCTATTGCAAACAACAACATTTATGTAAGCAATTGGGCTGGCGAAACAGCCACCAACTCATCGCGTGAAAGAGCTGGAGTACCTTGGGGGCTAGCATATACTGACCCTAAAACTGGGGCAACTGCAGGTGGCTCAGTTTCAGTATTCAATAAAAAAAGTGGTCAAAAAATAACCGAAATCAAAGTAGGACTACATCCCAACGTAATAAAAGCGTCAAAGAATGAATTGTTTGTATATGTCGCCAATGGTTCAAGCGATGAAATTTCAGTAATCAACACCGATAAAAACACAATTTCCGAAAGTATTCAGGTTGGGCTCTTTAAAGACAAAAAAATATACCAAGGAAGTACGCCAAATGGATTATTCGTCACACCAGATAATACGAACCTTTATGTTTCCAATGGTCTAGATAACGCTGTTGCTGTCGTGAAACTTGGCCTACATGCCTCGCCATTCGGCAAAGGAAAATCATATATTGAAGGATATATACCCACTGAAGCCTATCCTGCTGGATTGACAGTTATAAATAATAAAATGGTTGTCGCTAACCTTGAATCGGATGGTTCAAATGTTATTGATAAAAATACACATGCCAGAGAAATCCACAATCAACTTGCTTCTGTAAGCATTATTAATTTACCCGATCCTACTACGCTTAGTGACTATTCAAGAGATGTATTGACATTAAGTCTAATCAATAGAACTGACCAATTATCCTTACCCCCTAGACCAAACGTTAATCCAACTCCGGTTCCGGCAAGAATGGGTGAGCCTTCTGTGTTTAAGCATGTAGTTTACATTATCAAGGAGAATAAAACATATGATCAAGTTTTGGGTGATATGAAAATGGGCAATGGCGATTCCTCTTTATGTGTATTTGGAGAAAACGTTACGCCAAACACACATGCACTGGCATCACAATTTGGATGGATGGATAATTTTTATGCATCCGGTAAGTCATCCGCAGAAGGGCATCAATGGACTGATGCCGGTATGGTATCTGACTATGTAGAAAAAAATGTTCGGGCTTGGCTTAGAAGCTATCCACACAGGCAAGAAGATGCCTTAGTGTATAACAAGGCAGGATTTATTTGGAATCAAGCATTAGATCATGGTAAAACAGTAAAAATTTATGGAGAAGCATGTCAAACCATTTATGATCAAAAGTTAACGTGGGCTGACTTCTATAAAAAATATAAAGATTCTTCGCGAATAGATTGGTACAACAAAACAACAATCGCTAGAATACGGCCAATTATTTCAAACACATATCCAGATTGTGACAATATTGCTTTTTTAGATCAACAAAGAGCGGATATCTTCATAAACGATTGGAAACAATTTGAACGAGATAACAACTTACCCAATCTCATGATTTTATCACTGCCAAATGATCATAGTGCTGGCACGTCCCCTGAATTTCCTACTCCTGATGCGATGGTAGCGGATAACGATTTAGCATTAGGAAGAATAGTAGAAACAATCAGTAAAAGTAAATACTGGGATTCAACCGTAATTTTCATCACTCAAGATGATTCACAGAGTGGGTGGGATCATGTATCGTCTTATAGAACAATTGGATTGGTCATTAGTCCTTACAGCAACGGAAAACTAAACTCGAGTAACTACAATCAAACATCTATACTTAGAACTATTGAACAAATTCTAGGCGTGCCCCCAATGAATGTAATGGATGCAACAGCAAGGCCCATGATTGATTGCTTTCAACAGAAAATAAATAGGACTGCTTACAGGAGTAGAATAAATAATATTCCACTAAACAAAATGAATAAACCATTACATAGCCTCGTTGGGAAAGCAAGAAAATATGCCCTCGAGTCTCAACAAGAAGTATTTAATGAAGTGGATGGCGGAGAAGATGATAAAATGAATAAAATCATCTGGTTTTATTCGAAAGGAAACGAAAAATATCCTGATATAAAGTAAGAATATCTAATTATTACGCTCCGCAATTTTCTTGTCCACAAAAGATGAACCGCTTCAGGAAAACAATGAGTTGATTATCGCAGTGTCCGAGCAATAATTCTTAAATTGTGCCAACTTAAAAAAAAGGTACATATCGTTTATCATTATTACCCTTCTGTATTTGCATTTCATTAATTTTAACGGGATATATTGACTTAAATGAGCTTAATAGATCAAAATAAATCTTAAATTTCTATTTCTTAAATCGAATCATGACAAAAAAAGAAATCTTACAATACGTAAAAAACAAT
>CAMCBE010000133.1 GCA_945872805.1 Chitinophaga pinensis
CCCCAACTCCCAACTCCCAACTCATTCTAATATAGGCCTTAACCATTTAGTTGCTTCTTCTTTGTTCATCATTTTTCTGTCTGCATAGTTGTTCAGTTGGTCATTTTCGATTTTGCCTACTCCAAAATATTTTGATTCGGGGTGTGAAAAATACCACCCACATACTGATGATGCAGGAAACATAGCTAGTGATTCGGTGAGTTGAATGCCAATGCTATTGGCGGCATCAAGTAGATGAAAGAGTTTATGCTTCTCAGTATGATCTGGGCATGCTGGATATCCAGGAGCTGGTCTGATGCCTACATAGGATTCAGTAATCAATTCTTCTTCGGAAAGTGTTTCGGATTTTGCATATCCCCAATCGTTCATTCTCACTTCTCTATGCAAATATTCTGTAAGTGCCTCAGCTAGACGATCAGCCAAGGATTGTAACAGAATTTTACTGTAATCGTCAAATTCAGATTCAAATCGTTTGATGTGCTCTTCAATACCCTTTATTGTTACAGCAAATGCTCCAATATAATCTTGTTTTTGAGTAGCTCCTGGTGCAATAAAATCGGCTAATGAGAAATTGGGTTGGCCTGCTGCTTTCTTCATTTGCTGGCGCAAAAACTGCAACTTAACTTCTTCTTTATTTTCGATGTCCAATATGGTAACCGTATCCCTGTCATTGCTATTTGCAGGCCAAAAACCATATACGGCATGTGCTGTCAACCAATTTTCATTAACAATGCGTTGTAGCATTTCTATACCATCTTGGTGAAGACTTGTAGCTTCTTTTCCAATTTTATCATCTGTCAAGATTGCAGGAAATTTTCCGTGCATTTCCCACGCAATAAAAAAGGGGGTCCAATCTATATAAGGAACAATTTGTTCAATACGAATTGTATTGGCTATCCTTTTTCCTGTAAAGCTAGGCGTAGTAAAATCTGTTTTGTCCCAAGAAATTTTAAATTTATTTTGAATTGAAGCCTCATAAGAAAGGTATTGCTTAGACGTTTTTTTATTAGCGAATTCAATCTTTAATTTTTCATATGCAGCTTCTGTGGAAGCAAGAAACTCTGCTTTATTTTGATTTAACAGAGAACCTGCAACTGACACACTTCTTGAGGCATCGAGTACATGAATTACACCGTTATCATATTGTGTAGCAATTCGTAAAGCGGTATGCATTCTTGATGTTGTGGCACCACCAATAAGCAGGGGTTGCTTCATATTCCTTCGCTTCATTTCAGACGCAACATGTACCATTTCGTCGAGTGACGGTGTGATTAAGCCACTTAGTCCAATGATATCTACAGATTGCTTTTGGGCTTCATCTAGTATTTTATCTGCTGAAACCATTACTCCCATATCAATGATTTCATATCCATTGCATCCCAATACCACCCCTACTATATTTTTCCCGATATCATGCACATCGCCTTTCACAGTGGCCATTAATATTTTTCCTGCAGATGATGCTGCTTCTTTTTGTGCTTCTATGTAAGGAGTTAATACAGCCACACTTTTTTTCATAACCCTGGCACTTTTAACAACTTGTGGGAGAAACATTTTGCCTACTCCAAATAAATCGCCAACCGTATTCATCCCATCCATGAGTGGACCTTCAATGACATCAAGTGGTCTTGGATATTTAATCCTTGCTTCTTCTGTATCTAGCTCAATATATTCTGTGATGCCATTAACTAAAGCATGTCTAAGTCTTTCTTCAACTGTTCCCGTTCTCCACAACTCGTTTTTTTCCTGCACTTTTCCTTTAGCCTTAACCGTTTCAGCAAATACAATCAATTTTTCTGTTGCTTGATTATCATCATTATTTCTATTGAGGATGACATCTTCGCATAATTCTCTTAGGGCGGGATCAATTTCATCATAGATGACTAACTGACCGGCATTCACAATGCCCATATCCATTCCGGCTTTGATAGCATGATAAAGAAAAACGGAATGCATGGCTTCCCTTACATGGTCGTTTCCTCTAAATGAAAAGGATAAATTACTTACTCCACCTGAAATTTTTACGAGCGGAAATTTATTTTTAATAATGCTTGTAGCCTCAATAAAATCAACACCATAATTATTGTGTTCTTCTAGGCCTGTTGCTACTGCAAAAATATTTAAGTCGAAAATAATATCTGATGCAGAGAATCCAACTACAGTTGTTAGTAATTGATATGCTCGTTCTGCTATATTAACTCGTCTTAGTAATGTATCGGCTTGTCCATTTTCATCAAATGCCATAACAACCACAGCCGCCCCAAAGCTTCTGCAAATGATAGCTTGTTGAATGAATTTATCTTCACCCTCTTTTAATGAAATTGAATTTACAATGCATTTTCCTTGAACGCATTTTAGTCCGGCTTCTATGATAGAAAACTTAGAAGAGTCTATCATAATTGGAATGCGTGCAATGTCTGGTTCACTTTGAATTAGATTAAGGTAAGTGACCATTGCTTTTTCACCATCCAGCAAGGCGTCGTCCATATTTACATCGAGTATCTGTGCACCACTTTCTACTTGTTGTCTGGCAATTGCAAGTGCTTCTTCGTACTGTTCATCGCGGATGAGTCGGGCAAATTTTTTAGAGCCCGTTACGTTGGTTCGTTCACCAACGTTTACAAAATTAGTTTCAGGCCGGATGACTAGCGGTTCTAATCCTGCCAAACGCATGTAGGGTTTAATATGTATAGTTGCGGGCATCTTTATGCTGGGGTTTCCATATCAAGCACTTTTTCTATGATAGGCAATGGTCTTGGTTTTAAATGTTTAACATGCGCTGCAATATGTTGAATGTGGTCGGGCGTAGTTCCGCAGCAGCCGCCTACAATATTAACGAAACCTTGTTGAGCCCATTCTTCAATAAAATGGGCCGTTTGGGCAGGCTCTTCATCGTATTCTCCCATCGCATTAGGTAAGCCTGCATTTGGATATGCGGAGGTATAGCATGAGGCAATTTGCGAGAGCTCTTCAATGTGAGCACGCATTTGATTTGCTCCTAATGCGCAGTTTAAGCCGATGCTTATCGGCTTAGCATGTTCAACGCTTGTGTAAAACGCCTCCAGTGTTTGTCCGCTCAATGTTCTGCCAGAGGCATCAGTTATCGTTCCACTAATCATCAATGGAAGTTCTTTCATCTGTTGATCTCTGAAGAACTTCTTTATTGCATATATAGCAGCTTTCGCATTTAACGTATCAAATATAGTTTCGATCAATAATAAATCTACTCCACCTTCAACCAATGCTTTTACTTGTTCATAATAAGCATTAGCCACCTCATCAAAGCTGATTGATCTGAAACCAGGATTGTTTACATCCGGAGACAATGAAAGTGTTTTGTTCATTGGTCCAATAGCCCCAGCTACAAAGGGGCCACCTTGATGTATAGTTTCAGGGTGTTTGGCATGGTATATTTTTACAGCCTCTCTTGCACAATGAGCTGCTGCAATATTCATTTCATAGGCTAATTCACTCATGTTGTAGTCTGCCAAGGAGACTGCCTGTGCATTAAACGTATTGGTTTCGATAATATCTGCTCCAGCCTCTAGGTATTGGAGATGAATATTTGTTATGATTTCTGGCTGGGTTATAGATAATAAGTCATTGTTCCCTTTTAAATCGGAACCCCAATTGGCAAATTTAACACCCCTGTAATCTTCTTCTTGAAGCTTGTACCGCTGGATCATAGTCCCCATGGCACCATCAATTATGAGAATTTTTTCGCTAAGAAGAGTTTGTATGTCTTTCATTGTACTTGAAGGCTGCAAAGGTAGTAAAAATGGGGTAAAGTGAAGTGGGTTGGAGGCTTTTGAGTTGGGGGTTTGGAGTCGGATGTTATAAGCTAAAAAATATAGCTCGTTCATAGTTTATTCCCTACATTTTATTGAATATAACTATCGACTGGGAGTCTGTTTCGGATGCTTTTGGCTAAGGTCATCTCGTCAGCATATTCTAATTCTCCTCCAAATGAAATACCACGGGCAATGGTAGTAAATCGAATGGCCGGATCATTTAGTTTTTTTCTGATATAATAAATGGTGGTGTCGCCTTGAATCGTGGGATTAAGAGCAAATACAATTTCTTTCGTTTTTTCAATGGCTATCCGGCTGATCAATGGTTCTATGGTAAGTTGATCTGGGCCAATACCGTCTAGGGGGGATATCACTCCTCCAAGTACATGGTAACTCCCATTAAACTGTTCTGTCGATTCTATTGCAATGACGTCTCTAATGTTTTCTACAACACAGATAATTTCTTTTTTACGTCCAGGATTTAGGCAGATAGTGCATAAGTCATTGTCTGAAATATTAAAACAGCACGTGCAAAATTTTATATCATCCCGCATTCTAGAAATTATCTCGCTGAATTGTTTTACATCCTTGTTTTCTTGCTTTAGTAGATGCAATACTAAGCGTAATGCTGTTTTTTTCCCAATACCAGGTAATTTGGAAAATTCCTTTACTGCAGCATCAAGAAGTTGGGAAGATAAGTGCATACGCAAAGGTAAGAACTGCTGCATGCACAGAGCAATATTGCATGAAGTTTTTATGCACTATTTAAATGGGATTGGCTTTATGTAAACTCAAGCTAGATTTTAAATCGAACTGCTACGTGGTTATTTAATTACACTCAAATCAATTTTGACTTCATTGTCCCAATTGGCTTTAATCTGAATCACTTGTTTGCTAGGAATATTGTGTTCTGGCTGGCGTTTTTCCCAGAAGTTGCCTGTGTCCCACTTACCGTTATTGTTTAAATCATATAAAATCTCAATTTGGTAATCGCCTGGTTTAAATAATTTGATTCGATATCTCTTTTCGATAATTTTCTGTTGCAGGAAAATTTTATTCTCCTTTTTTAACATGATGATGGGGTGAGAGGCGGTATCGATGTGATCGATTTTGATATCAAGGCTTCCGTACTCTGTCGTTCGTTTTGTAATGAATGTAAGCGTATCTGTTTTTATGTATTTATTGTTCAAGCTATCTGTCGCAAAGTCTTTCTCAATTATAAGTTTATACTCAGTGTTTTCTGGCCATTTGAGGTCAATAATAAACTGTTTTCCGCTGGTATCTTGCAGTAGGCTATAATTTCCAATACGATTGAAATCTTTGTCTGTTAACCTAATCTTAGCGGTATCGAATTCTTTAATGACATTTTCTGTAATAAGTATAAAAGGAGAAAGAATATCTTGTTTCGAACCTTCTAGATTATTGTTGAATTTTAGTCTTTTATCCTCGCTTTTTTTGGGATCTCCTTTTTTTAGATCTGTTTTTGCTGCCGTTGCTTTTGGTTTGATGATTTCTTCATGCGCTTCTTCAAATGCATAAAGTCTCATTGCGGTATCAACTCCAACAGTTACGGGACTGTCTAAGAAGGCAATCATTTCACTGGTCTGATTATATGTTTTACCTCCATCGGCATCTTTAAGAGCGAAGAGATTATATTTTCCGGGCTTTATGAATTTAAAAGCAAAACTTCCATCACCTTTTAATTTAGTATAATACCTTGGTTTTTCTTTGGCTAGGGCCGAGTCGTCGAAATTCTGTTGTAGCATAGCAATTAGTGTACTATCAACCTTTCCTGTTTCAGCAATAAATACCTTGCCAAATAGGAAACCACTGTCTATATATGTCCCAGTAGAGAAGGTATAGGTGAAATCCCGGAGTGGGTTATTTTCATTTATGTCTCTAAGTGAATTGGTAAAATCGATGCTATAGGTTGTGTTTTCTTCAAGGGTGTCCTTGATCTTTATGGTAACATTTTTCAATTTGCCTTCTACTAGTGGATTTTTTTTTGGAGTAGGAGAGTATACTAATTTTTCAAAAGGATTGTCAAGGTTTATATATTCATCAAATGTCAGGATGATTTTATCTCCTTTGAAATTTAATGCACCCTGATTTGGAAGTGCCAGAACTAGCTTAGGGGGTATGGTGTCTCGTGGCCCGCCGGTTGGAGGAATTTGTTGGCCACAGCTTGAAAAAAACAATGTTGCAACGAATGCAACTGAAAAGAACGCTATTGTGTTGTTATGAAATGTACGTTTCATGGATTGAGC
>CAMCBE010000134.1 GCA_945872805.1 Chitinophaga pinensis
ATTCAATCTGGAATCACAGCATCTACCATTGAATCTAAAACCAAATTAGAGTTACAATCTCTTTTATTATATCATGTATTGCCAGCTCAAGTAATGGCTGCTGATGTGCCTGCAGGTCCTAATGCTAAAGTAATAACAGCCGGTGGGGATTCAGTTTTTGTTACTAGTAATTCATGGGGTGTGTATGTAAATGGAATTAGTGTTATCCAAGCTGATATTGAAGCTAGCAATGGAGTAATTCATTTGTTGTCTAAAGCCTTGATTCCAGCTGTAGGAAATTTAGTAGAAGTTGCTCAAGCAAACCCAGATTTTAGTTATCTAGTTGCTGCGGTGTTAAGAGCAAGTACAGGTGCTACAAATGTTGCAGGGGTTTTAACTTCTGCTGGACCTTTCACTCTATTTGCTCCAACAAATAGCGCATTCATCGATGCCGGCTTTGCTACAATTGATGATATTAATGCAGCTGATCCAGATGTACTTGCTTCTATTCTAACATATCATGTAGTTGCTGGTAGAGTTTTTTTCATCTGATCTAACGAATGATGCAACACCTGCCACAGCAAATGGTCAAACGGTTTCAATCGGAATCAGTGGATCCGGCGCAACGGTAAAAGGTATGGCTAATGCGACAGCATCTAATATAACTGCTGCAAATATTATGGCAAGAAATGGAGTTGTACATGTAATTGATAAAGTATTGCTACCACAATAAATTTTCAATAAAGGAATTTTAATCTAGAAAATAAGGTAATAAAGAAATGGGCAGCACTTGTGCTGCCCATTTCTTTATTATTAGTTTATCATTTAAATTAAGTTTTCAGTTTCCCTTTTTTAGAAAAGCCTCACTTTATTATTATGTTTTTAAGAAAATTCGGGTTTATCTTTAGTGGAGTCATTTATCAATTATAATTAACACCACATGAACAAGAATAAAACAATTTTCACCATTCTCTTTTTTGCACTTGTTTATATTCCTACAATATTGACTGCACAGCATGATGTATTGCGGGTGAAAAAGACTACTGATTTTACTGTCAACGGAAAAGGTACTGCAGCAAACTGGGAGCAAGCAGAATGGAATATGATTACACCCCGCGATAGTAAAACCTTACTTCAGCATGACTGGAGTATTCCTTCCAATAAAATGAATAGTCTGACTGAACAATACAAAACCTCATTCAAGGTGCTATACTCTGATAAAGGAGTTTATTGTTTGTATAAATGTGAAGACAGTACAATCACCGCAACGTTGAAGGGGGACTATCTAAACTTATATGATGAAGACGTAGTGGAGGCTTTCTTTTGGCCTGATACTACCTTGCCTATCTATTTTGAATATGAACTCTCTCCCTTAAATTATGAATTGCCTATTCTCATTGTTAACA
This sequence comes from Chitinophaga pinensis, assembly GCA_945872805.1. Taxonomy (GTDB): domain Bacteria; phylum Bacteroidota; class Bacteroidia; order Chitinophagales; family Chitinophagaceae; genus Pollutibacter. Next base: position 1,386 of record CAMCBE010000134.1, read on the forward strand.
ATAAAGGAAAAGCAATGGGTTGGAAGCCTTGGCAATATGAAGGGGATAAAAAAACAATTCATGCTATTTCAAAAACAGATGTAAGTTCAACGAATAAGCGCTTTACTTGGTACGCAGAATTTTTTGTGCCCTATTCATTGCTTGGCACATTAGGTAATATACCTCCACAAAAAGGAACTCAATGGCGCGCTAACTTTTACCGCATTGATTATGATCACACGCCAGTGTATTCAAGTTGGCAACTTACTCGTAGAAGTTATCATGATCCTGAACGATTCGGGATACTTCAGTTTGATTAATACAAGTTGGATGTCTCGTTATGCTTGAACTGGTTTGTCTTCAATTGGTCGCTTATGCCAATAGGAGGCAAGTATTGATCCGGTTATGTTCATCAATGGACCAAATATGGCTGGTGCTAGTCCAACTGTAGCCATTTTACCCATCGACTTTGCAAGCCCTGATGCTAGTCCGCCGTTCTGCATACCCACTTCAATAGCAATGGTTCTGCAATCGCGTTCAGACATTTTAAATAAACGGCCTGACCAATACCCAAGTAGATATCCAGTTAGGTTATGAATCAATACAACCAAGATCAATGCTGGTCCAATCGTAATTAAACTGTTTCTTCCCGCGGCAGTAATGATGACAATAATAAATGCTATACCAAACATAGATACTAGGGGCATGGCTTCGTCGAACCATTTCATTTTGCCTGTAAAGAAGTGATTGAACACTAGTCCTGCGCCAATAGGGATGATAACCATTTTGAAAATGTCAAACATCATGTCTAATACATGTATTTCAATAAATGCTCCAGCAAACAACTTCATAAGAAGAGGTGTCAGCAGTGGTGCAAGCATGGTAGATATGGCTGTTATGGTAACTGAAAGAGCGAGGTTTGCTTTGGCTAAGTATGAGATAACGTTAGACGCCATACCATTTGGTGAACAGCCGATTAAGATTATTCCAGCTGCAATTTCAGCAGGGAAATGCGTCAGACTTGCAAGCGTAAATCCTAATAAAGGCATGATTACAAAGTGACTGAACACACCGATGAATACACCCTTAGGCATTTTAATGACACCCGCAAAGTCTTTGATACTCATGGATGTTCCCATGCCAAACATGATCAGTTGTATAAGTGGAGTAATCAACAGAGCAAGTTTATATCCATTCCATGCAACGAAATAGCCGGGATAGAATAAGGCTGTTGTTACCGCTGCAAAAATGGTAACAGTATAGGCGAATCCTTTTAACGCTTCGAAGCCTCTAAAGCTTATCGCTAGGGCAACAAAGAAGGATATGCAAAAGGGACCAACCAACGATGTATTGTTAGTTAGAAGTGAAATCAAAGCCGCTAACAATGAAGCAAATGCTAGCAAGAGAGTGAAGTGGTAAAATGTAAATTTTTTCATACAATAACCTGAAGTTGTTTTAATAAGCCCTTTTATGTTTTTTATTTCTAATTTTTTACCAAGTTCTTTTGGCTAAGAATTCATCGAGCTGTGCTTTGGTTAATTTTTTTACACCGGGTGTTTCGTCAAGCCATTTGAGGAATGCGGATTTAATTTCTTCAGTCCAATTGCTGTCTATTTGTCCAGGTGAATATTTACCTGATTTCAACATAGCATGACTAAACAAATCACGTAATCCAATAAACTCTGCAATGCTGATTACTTTCTCGGCAAGGTGTGCGGGAATAAAAAGTACACCTTCTCGTTCAGAAATAACCAGATCTCCAGGAAGTACAATGGCATGTCCGATACGAATTGGTGTATTTAATCCCATTAAGACAACATCTTCGAGATAGGATGGATCAAAATCACGCACAAAGGCATTGAAGCCTTTGATGTTGGCAAGACCTGAAAGGTCACGTGCTGCGCCATCAAAAATTACACCGTTACCCGTTTTAGAAAAAATTGAATTACCTAGGTTATCCCCAATTAATGTACCCTGAGCAATTTTTCCAAAGCAATCGGCAACATATACATCTCCTTTGGTTAATGCTTCAATTGGCCATGCGTTGGTATTGCCTTTTCTTCCTTCATTTTTACCGCGTTCTTTAATTTTCGCTTCTACATCGGGTCTGCTTGGCATATACTGTGCCGTAACGACACGACCAACAACCTTAGTTGAATCATTTACCAATTTCCAGTTGCCTTCAAATTGGTTTTTGTAACCCTCGTTTCTTAAAACAGTCCATGCTTCTTCAATGCCAATATTTCTTGCACGAGTGATTAAATCGTCTGATACTTTTGGCCTGCCGTCTTCAAAGCGTTCACCTTTCCATTCAGAAGTCAGAAAGATGAGTTCTTCTTTAGGCATTTTCTGTGCATAAAATTTTTCTGCTGCAATCAGCAGGCAAATAAAAATGAGCAGTGATTTTAATTTCATGATGATGTTATTGGGCTGCTAAAATAGTGGTTCTTATTTGATCAATCTTTATTTTTTACTTTTTACTACAATCGGATTGGCAATGCCATTTAAATCATACACAATAGATCCTGCTTTTATAGTCATTTCACATTCGAATTTTTGTTTTCCATTTATTTTATACCCTGTCTTATCATAGAATCCGAAATCACCTTGACGTAAATTAAGAATGGCCAAGTCTGCTATGCCGCCAATAGAAAGGTTACCAAGTTCTTCGTGTTTTATGACTTGTGCTGGCTTCCAAGTGGATGCATTGATAACGCTGCTAAGGTTCATACCCATTAATAAAAATTTAGACATTACCCCAAGTTGGTCTTTCATAGAAGCGTTCATGCTTCCAGTGTGTAAGTCTGTACTGATTGTGTTAGGAAGAAATCCCGCTTTGATGGAAGGGAGTGCTTGTGTGAAATTAAAACTTGCCCCACCGTATCCCACATCAAAAATTACACCTTTCTTAACGGCATCCCAAATGAATGGTTTTACTTTTCCTGTATTCTCATCTACTACGGTTTCCCTTACATTACCTTCTAACAATGTATAGGTGTGGGTATATATATCTCCAGCTCTTAGGTGCTTCATGAATAATTCTTCAATGGGCAATGGGGGTGTGTTTCCTCCGAAATCGATCATCACAGGTATATTGGCTAGTTTTCCTGCTTCAACACCACGGTCAACCGGAGTCCATTCTGGTCCACTAAAATGGGCAACTTTAAAACCTACTATAATGTCTTTGTATTGGTTGGCAACCATGGCGCTCATCTTAGCGTCCATATCCTGCTCATTTTGTTCATATGCACCGCCTCGCATTCCTTCGCCTACAATATTCAAAAACGATAATACCCTTGTTTGGGAGTTGTCAATGATATTCTTTTTGAACAGGGGAAATGACTTCCATCCTGCACCACCTGCGTCTACAACAGTGGTTACACCAACGCGAAAGGTAAATCCATCAGGCACTACGGCGACCAATCCATTACTTAAGTAGTGGTCGGGTTCTGTGCCAAAAAATACGTGCGCATGAAGATCAATTAGTCCAGGTGTTACATATAGGCCTTTTGCGTTAACAACTTGTATGCCTTGTTTTGCATCGATGGATTTAGCTACTTGTACTATTTTACCATTGCTGATGGCAACATCCATTAATGCATCTATGTTGTTTTTCGGATCGATAACATGTCCACCCTTGATTACAATATCATATGATTGTGCAATGGATAGTTGTCCAAGTAAAAGAAAAGTCACTACTAGTATTAATTGTATTTTTTTCATAGTTTCATTTTAATGTTCAGTATTATTCTAACTTAAACCGTTATTTTTTTCTTGCTTTTTTAACATCCATAGCAGAAATAGGGCTTGCATGATTTGTGAAATTTTGTCTTATGTAATTTAATACCTGTGCGATATCATCATCTCGCAAAAAGTTATGTGCTGGCATAAGATTATTATATGGCTTGCCTTTTACCGTGATTGGAATATTCAATCCATTTAAGACTAGGTCAATTAGTTTTCGTTTGTCTCCATTTACCCATTCTGAACCTTCCAATGGGGGGAATCGATTACCGTCGCCACGCCCATTGTGTTGATGGCAAGAAATACAATAGGTATTGTATACCATTTCGCCGGGTATAGCACTGTTCTTGTACAAATTATCTTTTACTTCATCGGGTGTACGGATGTGTGCGTTTAATTTTCTTTTTTCCATATTGGCTAATTGTACTTTGCCAAAATTGTCTTTATCTCCTTTGTACATGATGCGCCATATTTTTCCGATGCGTGAATCAGACACATAGATTGATCCATCTGGTCCAGTGGCAAGTCCCATTGGTCTATATTTCGCATCACCTGTATTTACAATAGTATCCATTCCTGCAAAGCCATCTGCGAATACTTCCCATTCGCCAGTCGGGGCGCCATTTACAAATGGAACATAACAAAGAAAGTAGCCAGCCTGCGGATAGGGTGATCTATTCGTAGATCCATGAAATGCAATAAATGCACCATGCTTATAGTGTTCTGGAAACTGATTGCCTTCATAAAAAAGCAAATCATTTGGTGCCCAATGTCCGGGGAAACCCATTATAGGCATTTTCGTTGTACTGTCTTTTGCTAGCATTTTTCCATCCCCTCCATATTCTGGGGCTTGGATATTTTTATTTTGCATTTGATCGAAGTAGCTGTAGGGCCATCCAAAATTATCTCCTTGTTTTACTTGTAAAAATTC
>CAMCBE010000135.1 GCA_945872805.1 Chitinophaga pinensis
TATAGCTTTTACACCAGTTTCAAACTCTACAAGTTCTCCTGATTTCACTTTATTTAATCCATAGATACGTGCGATTCCATCACCAACTTGCAATACAGTACCAACTTCCTCTAACTCAGCAGAGGTATTGAAGTTGCTTAATTGCTGACGTAAAATGGCTGATATTTCATCCGGCTTAATGTCTATCATAAATGCGTATTTAAATTGTATTCGATTTTTTTGTTATTAAATGATTTGTTTGACATACATGTTTTTAATAAACTGCTTTTTAATGTGCTGCAAATCGTGTCGTATACTAGCATCAAAAAGTTTATCCTCCACTTGTACAACCAAACCACCAAGTATTGAAGCATCAACGTGCTCTTTTAATTCAATTGTTTTATTTTTCAACATGACATTTTCCTGCAAAATCTTAATCAATTCAGCTTTCATACTGTCTGACATTGAAACTGCAGTAGTAAGTTCAACGATTTGAATTCCTTTATGAATACGATACATTTCTAGAAATGCATCAAGAATTTCTTTAATCGCAACCGATCTGCCTTTTGAAAAGACAAGCTTAAAAAATGAAGCTGTAAGCGGTTGAATGTGATTAGCAAATATAGCATCAAACACACTGCTTTTTTTATCTCCTGTGATGACAGGTGAAACAAAAAAAATATTAAGTTCAGAATGATTTACGTTACTAATAGTATCCAAATCATTTTTAACCTCTTCCACCTTACCTGTTTCTAAGGCTAGATCAAAGAGTGCTTTTGCGTATCGTTGTGCTACTTTAGTTTGACGCATGTTGATTATTTTCCAAACTGATGAAGTTCCCCAGCCATCTGCTGAATATATTTTTCTTGCTCCGCTTTATTATCAAGCTGCTTGCGGATAACCTTTTCGGAAATTTCAATAACCATATTTCCTATCTGATTTTTAACATCAGTAAGAGCAGCCATTTTTTTAGTCTCAATTGCAGCATAGGCATCTGCAATTACTTTGGCTGCTTCCGCTTTAGCTTGCTCTTTAGCATCGCTTATCAATTTCTCTTTGATCTCTTTGGCTTCTTTAAGCATTTTGGTTCGCTCCTCTCTAGCCTGAACCATTAACGCCTCATTCTCACTTTTCAATTGAACCATTTCAGCTTTTACCTTTTGAGCAGTTTCCAATGAATCAGCAATCCCTTTTTCGCGATCGTTTAGAGATTGAATAATAATTTTCCATGCAAACTTCTTCAAAATGAAGAAAACCAATAAGAACGCGATGAGCGTCCAAATCAATAAACCAATACCGGGTAATAACAAATCCATAGTCAGTATTTTGAATCAAATTTTTCAAAGAACTGCATCCTCCGCCCTGTGCTTTGGATGCAGTTTAATTTTTCGATAATGCTGCATTAATGCATAATTATCGCGCGCACTGTAATGATTATTTCAATACAGCCAACAAACCTGCAATAACTGCGAAAAGGGCAACACCCTCAACGAAAGCTGCTGTCAGGATCATGTTTGCACGAATGTCGTTAGATGCTTCGGGTTGACGAGCAATAGCTTCTACCGCACCCTTACCGATTTGACCAATACCGATACCGGCACCGATCGCTGCAAGACCAGCACCAATTGCTCCACCCATGTGAGAGAAACCAGTCTGAACTTCGAGCATGATTGTCATTAGACTCATGATACTTGTTTTAAAAATGAACAAAAATTTATCAATGGTGATCATCATGCCCACCTTCAAATGCCTGCCCGATGAAAACGGCAGTCAAATTTGTGAAGATAAACGCCTGAATGAATGCTACCAATATCTCAATTAAATAAATGAATACAGCAAACAAAACAGATAAAGGAGAAAATCCCCATCCTGCAACCGTACTCATTGATCCAAATATAAAAATCAACGTTATGAAACTCAATATAATAATATGCCCTGCAACCATGTTAGCAAAAAGACGCACTATCAATGCAAATGGTTTTGTGAAAACACCCAACAATTCAACTGGCAACATAATAAGCAATCGCACAACCATCGGCACCCCTGGATACCAAAATATATGTGCCCAATAATGCTTGTTGGTGCTAAATATGATAACAAAAAATGAAATCACACCCAAGACAACGGTGAAAGCAATATTTCCTGTAACATTTGCAGAACCTGGAATAAGCCCGAAAATGTTATTTATAAGAATGAAAAAGAATACGGTCAATAAGTAGGGTAAATACTTTTGGTACTTCCCTGCCAAATTAGGCTTAGCTACTTCATCCCGCACAAAAGTAATAACAGGCTCAATAGCATTCTGCCAGCCTTTAGGAGCTGAGCTTACCCCATCACCTCGCTTGTATTTGTTTGCTATTTTAATCATTAAAACAACCAGTATAATGAGTGCAAGAAACATCTGCACAACATTTTTCGTAATCGACAAATCATATACTGTTACACTAGCATCTTCGGCATGTATTTTCCCCTCACTCAACATATAGCCATCATGTTCTTCATGCCCATGATGAAATGCAGATGAAGAAAAAACAGATAAGCCCTTTTGAGGAGAATAGAGTATTACAGGAAGTGGAATTGTAGCATGGAATTCAGAGCCATCGCTTTTTTTGATGGTAAAAAAATGGAATTCATGAGAGTCTTGTATATGCTCCATGATAATTTTAGCTGGATCCAACTTTTCAGAGCCTGCTTCTTCGTTTGCCAATGCACTAGAAGATAAAACAAGCAAAAAAAGACTGAAACCAAATGCCCGTAATGATCTTAGCCCCTCAATTCGCATAAATTTCTCCAAATTTTTTGCAAAGATAGGGATGCCTAGAGTAAAAACCTTGCAATCCTAAAAAAACTCGTTTTTAGTCTTTCTGGTCCTGCAAAATGTGCAGAAAAGCATAGGCACCTTTGGATTTAATAAGCTCTTCGTGGGTACCCGATTCCACTATTACACCCTTGTCGAGCAGGAGAATTTGAGAAGCTTTTCTGATGGTAGACAACCTATGAGCTATTATGATAGATGTTCGACCTTCAGTCAGTACTTCAATGGCATGTTGAATCATTTTTTCAGTATGGCTGTCAACCGAGGAAGTAGCTTCATCCAATACCAAAATAGCAGGTTTAAACAACAGCGCACGCATAAAGGATAATAATTGCCTTTGTCCCATGGATAAGGTACCCCCTCTTTCCATGACGTTATAGTGGTATCCTTCGGGCAACTGCTCAATAAAGTCATGAATTCCAATCAGCTTTGCAGCCTCCTTTACCTCGTCTAAGGTAATAGTTGGATCACGCAGGGTGACATTTTCAAAAACCGATCCCGAAAAAAGATAGACATCCTGCAACACAACCCCAATTTGCCTTCTCAATGTGCTGAGGTGAAAGTCTTCTATACGCAGGTCATCAATTAAGATGTTTCCCTCAGAATGCTGATAAAATCGATTAATTAAGCTTATGATGGTGGACTTCCCACTACCCGTATGCCCTACTATAGCCAGGGTTTGTCCTTGAGGAACACAAAAGGAGATGTCGTTCAATACTGAAGTTCCCTCTATGTAGCTGAAACCGACATGTTGAAACTCTATTTTACCCTTAATCTTACGATCTACTGCCTTTGCACTATCCTCAATGAAATCTTGATTTGCTAAAACCATCAATACCCGCTCTCCAGCAACCATTCCCATCTGAAGTACATTGAACTTATCGGCAATGACCCTCAATGGCCGAAATAGCAAATTCAATAAAAGTATAAATGATACAATATTACCTGTAACATTTGCCGCTTCAAGTGGACTTAATTGATATGCGTTTCGGGCAGTAAACCAAACCAACAAGCCCATTGAAAAGGCAAGTATGATCTCAACAATAGGGAAAAAGACAGAATAGGCAAAAATGGCGCTGATATTTGCATCACGGTGATGTTGATTGATCTTTTCAAATTGATTTTGCTCCTTTTTTTCAGCATTAAATGCCTGAATCACTTGCATCCCTGAAATATGCTCCTGCACAAACGCATTCAATGATGCAATAGCATTACGAACGCTAACAAACGATTTATTGACACTCTCTTTAAAAAAATAAGTGGCAACTAATAATAAGGGGAAAGGAATTATGCAAACAATAGTCAATTGCCAATTGGTGTAAAACATAGCAGTCAAAATTGCCACTATAGAAAGCAGGTCCGCTACGATAGGAATAAAGCCTTCAGAAAAGATATCATTGATTGCTTCTATATCATTAATAGTTCTCGTAGTCAATGTACCAATTGGCGTCTTATCAAATTGACGCAAGTTCAAGGATAGAATTTTTTCATAGACAGTCAACCGAATATCCTTTACAACACGATGTCCTAACCAAGACGTTATATAAGTGAAGATGAAACGAAGTATGCTTTCAACTAGCAATACTAAAATTTGAATTAAGGTAATAGACAATAAAAAATGCATGATAAGCTCCCCATTTGAACCTGGATCAGTGCTAACACGATGGAGTGTTTTGTTGATTAAAAGTGGCCTAAGGGGAGCTAATAGTGCAAGCGTGATCGCTAGCAGAACTGACAAATAAAATTTTCCTGAATATGGCTTTGCAAATGAATAAATTCTTCGCAATAATGTTAGATCAAATACTTTTTTTTTCTGGTTTGTCTTTTTATTACTCATGCCAACATCATTTCCATTTAGTACATATTATTTGAATATGCCTTAATGAATAAAGCACCTAAATTTTTATGAGGAGGGATATAATTATCAAAACGCTCCTTGCCAAGTCCAGCAGAAAATTGCTTTTCGAGCTGACCCCACATGGCCACCCAATCAACTGGCTCACCCCTTGTCAACGATTCATTAATTAACTTCAAAATTGGTTCGTTAACTAGCTTTGTGCCAACTTCTTTCGATGATACAATATGAGCTTGTGGGCAGACCTCTAAAATTGCATTCAAGTTTTGAAAGCCCCCGCAAGATCCTAAAACAATGATTTTAGCGGTCGGAGGCATCTGACTAATGGTAGACTTCAAATGATAACTATGTCCTCGGTGGATTACTACAGTTGGATACAGCTTCATCTCGGTAAGGTATGCAGATAAGGCTGATTGTGCTTTGGCATCAGGATCATCCGCTTTTGAATTATCAAGAGGAAGATTAGCAAAGATCCAAACTGGCTTTTCTGATAAAGACTTGATTTCAACCCATTGATCCTTCTCAATTATTTTCCATTCATTTTTGCCATTAAACATCCCGAGAAAATTATTAAATGACTCTTTTCCATCTTTATCCCCATAAAAAAATACTTGCTGAATAACTCTCCCATTTGAATCGGATAGGTCCTCATAATTCATTGTGTAAACGGGTGGTATATGATACCGCTCTGAAAGTAATCCGGTTTTATCATGCTCAGACTTAGTTAATAAATCCAATATGTCATAGATTAAAAGTCCTCGCTTATTATTATTTTTTGTTTGCAGTAAAAGATTTCGTTCAATCTCAGCAATCACCAACTGTTTAGTAAGTGGGTCATTTATGCTACTATAAGAGTCGGCAACATCCACAGCCTCTTCAAGATCAAATGTTTTTTCAAGACCTCTAACAAACGACTTCATCAATAGGTTGGCAGATAGGTCTGGCATGGTTGATAAAAAATCATTCAACTTATTGTAACTAGCTGCCATTTTAATAAATTTCCTAAATCGATCAAATCGAACCTGAAGAAGTAACGTATCCCCTGCCCCATGACGAACTTTCGCCATCATCCTATTGTACACCCCAATATAACTTGATGTATATAGTATATCCTCCCCAGTAACGATGATATAAAAAAGCTCCTCAGCGGTTAACGGCTGAAGGACATGAAATCGAACAGCATCCACTTCATCATGCAATGCATTTACTTCGTTAATATAAAGCTCCTCTGCTTTTTTAGCTATCATTTCAATGACTTCACGATATAATACTGGCGTATCCTTTCTACGCAGGGCATCCATGTATTCCATTTCAGTTTTAACCAATAGCTGATAATACTTTAGTCCGTCGTCAGCAATTGAGCTGATTTTGTCATATTC
>CAMCBE010000136.1 GCA_945872805.1 Chitinophaga pinensis
TGTTTCCGGTGTTATTTCCGTATGCTCTATAACGAAGCTTATTGATATACATAACTGCATTCGCTTTCTCTTCACTGCTTGTTCCACGTGCAGCAGCTTCAGCATAAATTAAATATTGCTCAGCCAACCTGAAAAGAGGAAAATCGATGTCGACCCAAGTTAAACTTGAACCCTGACTGTTATCTTTCTTTATATTTTTGAATTTAGAAACAGCAATACCATCTTTAAAGTTACTGATGTCGTTGATTTCTAAATTTTGTCCAGACGTAAAGAATTGTGCGCGCTTATCTGCTGTGCCACTCATGTCTGGGAACAATGCAGGTAAGTTTTTGGTTGTACGTAAACCAAACCATCCACCATCAATTCCGTAGTTAGCAGCAACCATATCACCACCCACTGGAGCGTGCGTAAGGAAGGTAGTACCACCCCAATTCTGCGTTTTAAGTCCGTCATAGTTAATTGTCAAAATGAATTCACTTGCATTGGTATGGTTATCAGCCAACATAAGTTCTCTATAGTTATCAATGAGCTCATACCCAGCATCAATAACCTGCTTCGCATATGAAAGTGCTTGTGGGTATTGATCTTGTCCGGTGTAGGTTTTAGCATTTAGGAAAAGTCGAGCAAGCAAAGCATGTGCCGCTGCCTGATCAGCTCTACCATATTCGTTTTGTCTTGCTGCAGGAAGCAATGTTTCTATTGAGGTAAGCTCTGATTTTATGTATTCGAACAATTCAGCAGCTTTGACTTGACTTGGCGTAAATGATCCCAATGCATTCTCCTCAGTAACCCAAGGAACATTGCCAAAAAGATCCATCAATGCCCAATATTGAAATGCTCTTAAGAAGCGAGCTTCTGTTTTGTAGTTTTTGATTTCTTCTGCATCAGCACCGGTTATGCCACGGGCTGCAAGGTTTTCATCAGAGGCCTGACGAATGAAATCATTGCACAACGTGATTTGATAATATGAACGGTAGTATACCCCTGTTAACATTGGGTTGCTAGAAGACCAGTTCATTTTATGAAAATCAGGTAGCCCTGGATCGCCCCAAGCTACTACGGCTTCATCTGTACTAAGTTCTTGTGCTTTCCAGAACAAGCGAAGGAAATCTGAAAACCCTTCATCCATTCCTTGGATATCACCATTACCAGCAGGACCTTGGTTACCTGTGGTGGCAAAACTTCCATACACTTTAGAAAAGGCTTGCTTGTATCCATCAGCCGTTTTGTATACCTGCTCAGAGGTAATGTCATTAAGTGGCAATACATCTAATTTCTTTGAACAGGATACCATTGATCCAGCTAAAAGCAAGAATGCGGCAAGTGCTTTAAAATATATCTTTTTCATAATCATCTGTTTGTTCAGTTATCAATTAAAAATCAAGGTTAACACCTAATACAAAAGTCCTAGGCCTTGGATAAATATTATTATCTATCCCTCCGTTAATCTCTGGATCAAGTCCGTTGTATTGGGTAAGGACAAATACATTTTGAGCATTTGCACTTAAACGGAGGTTAGCTTTATTCTTGAACACTCTACCAACGTTATATCCTATACTAAGGTTGTCAAGTCTGAGGAACGAAGCATTTTGAACATAATAGTCAGAGAAGAAATAATTTGAACCATTTCCGCTCAAGCCAGTCCTCAATAATTCGCTTGATGTATTGCTGATAAATCCAATTGGATTAAGGATGTTTCGTACTGTTCCGCCAGATGAAACACCATTATATAAATAGTTTCCAATGTTTGCGCGGGCAACGAAACCAGCATTCCATTTTCCAACAGTCAAGTTAGAACTTAAGCCAAAGAACATACGTGGATCAGCTCCTTTGTATTGATAAAGATCTTGTTCGTTGATAATACCATCACGGTTCAAATCGGAGAACAAGTTATCAATAGGCTTTCCATCTTCACCATACACTTGCTTATGTACAAAGTAAGCACCTCTTGTGTAGCCAACTGAATGGATCAAAATTGTGCTACCCAAACCTATACCTCCAAAACGAGCTCCTGCATAGTTTGGATCATCAGAAATGGTAAGTTTCGTGATTTTGTTTTGGTTAAGGGTTGCATTGAATGAAACATCCCAAACGAGATTTTGTTTTTTAATTGGCTGGAAATTTAGGGTTAATTCTACACCTTTATTTTCCATACTGCCTACGTTAGCCACAATTTTGTTAGAAAAGTTTGTTCCGGCAGACTGGTTGATTTCGTTTAACAAGTCTTTTGTTTCTTTTTTATACAATTCAATTGTACCAGCGATTCTTCCGTCAAACAATCCAAAGTCCAACGCAATATTACTTGTTGCGGTTTGTTCCCATCTACGGTTGAAGTAATATCCTCCTGGGCGGAACATTTGGTAGAAATTATTACCCAATTGATATTGAGCTGTATTGGTACTTAAGTTATAGTAAGATATATAATCATAATATCCGATACCATCTTGCTGACCCGTTACACCATATCCAATTCTAAGTTTCAAATCGGAAATGACTTTGGAATCTTTTAAGAAAGATTCTTCTTTAATTTTCCATGCTGCAGCAGCTGAAGGGAATAAACCAAAGCGATTGTCTAGGTTAAATTTAGACGATCCGTCTTCTCGTATAGACCCGGTAAGCAAGAACTTGTCGAAAATATTTAAATTCAAACGAGCTAGTTTTGAGCTCAACCGATATTGTGGTTTGTCAAACTCAAAATTCGGACTGCTTACTATTGTTTTATCGTAGGTTAAATCAGAGAAATTATAGTTAGTGGTTAGGTAATCTTGGTACTCATAACCAGCTGTAAGATCAACACGTGTTCTCAATACTTTAATATCCTTAACGTAATTCAAGTAGGCATTGAGGTAGGTATTTTGTCTTTTTTGACTATACTCATTATTAACACCACCATGAAATACGTTATTAATATCCTTAAAACGCATTGATGCTGAAGCGGCTTCATCAGGAACAACAATAGTTCCCTTTCCATCGGCTACATCAGTACCCACATTCACCACAGCCCTAAGGTCTGGTAAGAAATGGAATTTGTAGTCAACAACTAAGTTGGCTATATGCCTAGTTACATTGCTTTTATCGTTGCGCTGCATTAAAATACCTAGTGGATTTTTAGGCGACAATGATTTCAATCCATTTGATGAACTTGGATCAAGCCATTCCCAATAACTACCGTGTGCACGATTACCAGAATAAATATCTTGAGTAGGATCAAAGTTAACCGCTGCACCAATGGCTCCTTCGTTAGCAAACTTTGATTGACTCATTGAGGACTTCACGTTGAAATCAATTTTCAAATGATTTTTGAAAAGTGTAGGATTCAAATTCAAGCCTATAGTAGACCTGCTTAGGTATCCTGTTTTCAATACGCCGGTTTGATTTAAGCCTCCAATCGATATACGATAAGGAAGATTTTTAAGAGAGCCCCTTATGCTAAAGTTATTATCAGAAGAAATCGCGCGCTGATAGATAACATCCTGCCAGTTGGTATTCGCTGTACCAAGCAATCCATTGAGCGATGAATTTCCATTCGCACCAACAAATGACCTGACTTCATCCGCAGAAAGTACATCTACATACTTGGCTACTTTTGCGCTAGACAACTGACTGGTGAATGACATTGTAGGGATACCCTTTGAACCTTTTTTAGTGGTAATCATAATAACCCCATTAGAAGCCCTAGAACCGTAAATTGCCGTAGCAGAGGCATCTTTTAATATACTGAAGCTTTCAATATCGTTTGGATTGATTAACGCTAGGGCGTTTGCTTGTCCAGATATAGCATTGTTATCCAATGGCATTCCATCCAATACAATCAATGGATCGTTGCTCGCATTCAATGAAGCACCGCCGCGAATACGAATTGTACTTCCTGCGCCAGGTGCACCACTATTCGAAGTGATTTGTACACCGGCAACCTTACCCATGATCAATTGTTCCGGGGTAGTCATGGCACCTTTAACGAAGTCTTTGGTTCCAATGATTGCAACGCTTCCTGTTAGGTCTTTCTTTCGAACTGTACCATAACCAATCACCACGACGTCAGTCAATTTTTCTGAGGACGAAACCAATTTTACATTGATAAAGTTGTCAGAAGCCAAGACATCTTGTGTTTGATAGCCTGAGTATGAAATTGACAATTGCTTAACGGTCGTAGGAATTTCAATTTTGAAATTACCTGTTGCATCTGATACAACAACCTTGGAAGTACCTGTGGCAGAAACGGTTGCACCTGCCAGGATAGTGCCATCTTTTGAATCTGTAATCTTTCCAGTCACCGTTCTGTTCTGTGCCGTTGCAGTAAGAATGACTGCAAATTGAAACAAGGCCATCAACAAGAACCTGTTTACTGGTTGTTTAATGTTAGCGAGCATACCTTTTTATTAATTGGGTTTAATGAAAAATTTAAATATGTATCTATTACGCAATGTCGAGTTGACATAAAAAAAAGTTCGTGACTTTATATGTATAATAGATATTCATCTTTATATAAAACAGATTGATTGAAGTGAACATGAAATTGAATGATCGAAGGATATATTGTTTGAGGATACAATAGAATGCATACAATTCATATGATTTAGGTGGCAGTTAAAACACAGTTAGAGAAATACAATCGCTTAATTACGTGTTAAAAGTACACAAAATAATAATACCCAAAAATATTTTTTATCCCTAATAAATCGTAAGCACCCTACCTGATCAAAATTAAAGAAATTAGAAGGACTGCTTATTTTGCGGAATCAAACTCAGCTTTCTTATATAAGCCAAATTCACTCAAGGCTATGCATACGGGGGATGAGGTGATACGCAACCGGACCTGCTTTGTTTTAATGGTGGATGGAATGGAAATGATTCGGCATGAGCCAATCGAGGTAGCATGGCCTATGGTCCTCCAAGCCCCATCAACCATCGCATCTACCTCTACTGCACCAATACGTTGACCGAGTTTTATGTTCTCCCTTAACCGAATGATATCAAACGCTATATCCTCTTTCCAGGTAAGAGTAAGGTCGGGCGTAGTCATATTATCCGAGCTAGCCCAATAGGAATAACGATCAGCATCGACCAATTTTTCAGGACCAAACGCCTTTCCGCGCAGGTTACTGGCCTTTAATACAGCTGTCGTGGCAAGGTTATGCTTGAAGGTATTTTCTACTAGTTTCCCTAGTCCTGTCAATGAAGCTATATCCTCCTCATCGAGTAATCCCTTTGTGTTGGGAGAAATACCAAGGTCTAGGCTTCCACCACGACCAACACTTTTAAGATAGAGTTGGAACAATTGCTCAGCCGTTTTTGTTTTCCCTTGCTGTTCAGGATGATAAAACCATCCTGGTCTAATGGCCACATCACATTCTGCTGGCATCCAAAATTTCCCGTCTCGTGTCCCTTCTGGATTGATGCTATAATCAGATAACCCAGGTCCAGCTATAGTATACCCTTTTGGAGGCAATGGGGTAAAGGTTGACCAAGATGATTCTTCCGCACCACCATCTTCGTTTCCAACCCAACGCACATCCCACCCCACATCACTGAAAATATTGGCCATAGGTTGCATTTTTCTAGTCATCGCCCAAGTGGTATCCCAACCATAATAAACAGTTCGATCAATAGTACGTTCTGCGTTTTCACCTCCATAATAACCATCTCCCCCATTTGCACCATCATGCCAGGACATGAACAATGAGCCATAATTAGAATACAATTCTTTCAATTGTGCCCTATATGTTTTGACGTATTCATAGGTACCATACTCAGGATTATTTCTATCCCATGGCGAACAGTACACACCAAACTGCATTCCAGCTTTACGGCATGCTTGTTCAAATTCTTTCACCATATCCCCTTTCCCGTTGCGAAAAGGCGATTTACTGATATTGTAGTCAGTTGTTTTGGATGGCCATAAACAAAAGCCATCATGGTGTTTTGAAACAAAAATCATTCCTTTTAATCCACCCGACTTCAACGCAGACAC
>CAMCBE010000137.1 GCA_945872805.1 Chitinophaga pinensis
CCCTCAAAGAAGTAAACGAGGGGTGTAAAATGATGAATGAATGGGTCTACACAAAAAGCAAAGATCTGTTAGCAAAAGGAAAAAAAGTTGGAATCTTAGGAGGCGATCATAGCACCGCATTGGGGTATATAAAAGCCTTATCTGAAACCTATGAATCATTTGGCATTCTTCAACTTGATGCCCATTGCGACCTCCGAAAATCATATGAAGGTCTAACATTCTCACATGGTTCAATCATGTACAATACCCTTGATTCAGTTCAACAAATATCCAAATTGGTACAGGTTGGTATTCGTGATTATTGTGAAGCAGAATGGGACTATATCTGCAATAGTAATTTCAAAGTCGTAACCTACTTTGAAAGAGAATTAAAAGAAAGAATATTCGAAGGAGAAACTTGGCGAGTTATAGCAGATGAAATTGTATCTCAACTACCTGATTATATTTATATAAGTTACGACGTTGACGGACTAGACCCTAAACTTTGCCCTCATACTGGAACCCCCGTCCCTGGTGGATTAGACATGGAACAGCTAAACTATATCTTCAAAAAAATAATGTTGAGCGGAAAAAAAATAATTGGCTTCGACCTCAGTGAAACAGGCATCAGCCCTGACGGTTGGGATGAAAATGTAGGTGCTAGAATACTTTTCAAACTCTCTAACTTAATCTTAAGTCAAGAGTAAGTCATTACAACGAGTTGCTCACATGAAATCATCCAAGCGGATTTACGATTATGTGGTTGTGCTAAAAAATAACCACAAAAAAAACATTGAAAAAACAGGGTGGCTTTTCGCTATACTCAGCTTGATACTTCAAGCCGTAACTATTTATTATACCCCATCTGATTGGACCCCGTATTTCTTTTTTATACCCTGCTTACTACTTCTTATCTCAACAGTACTTGACTCAAAGAAGAAAAAACAAATTCGATTTGGAGTAATACTCATCATAGCAGGAGTTGGAATTATTATATGTGCTAAACTCCCTATGGCGATAGGACTACTGCTGATACTCGCTGGACTGTCAGAAAAACACCTTGTACTCCATCCTGAAATTGGATTTTCGGAAAAAGAAATTAAAGAAAATGGATTGTTTGGAAAAACAATCCAATGGGAGGAGTTAAATCAGGTTTTAATCAAAGACGACATACTCACCATAGACTTTAAAAATAATAAACTGATACAACGGTATACAGATGATGAAGACGACGAAGACTATGAGGTAGGAGAAGACGAATTCAACGCGTATTGCAGAAACCGTATTGGCTTCACAGAATAGTCTTAATTTTGCATATGCCTGAGCTTTTACACTCCCCATTTTTATTGTATTCAGACGGACAAGGTAATATATTCGAAGACATCACCTTGTTTGCCGTAGGCCGTTCTGGTTGGGATGCCATGCCCATTCCAGAGGACAATTGGATTCTATTACCTGATGGAGGTAACCTATATGAACTTCCGGGAAGAAGAGGCATTGGAATAGATGTGGCAACTGGTGAGATGAGGCTCTGTGAAAAAGGATGGGCCGTCGCTGCCTTTATACCCCCTGCCCATACAGGAACCTTCATGGCAGCCTATGAAACGGCTCCAGATGCACCAACACTTCCCCTATTCTGCTATTCAGCTGCTGGATGGTACAAAGAAGAATTTTATGTGACTGCATTGCGAATTGAAAATGACATCAGACAGGAATGTGCAGGATATGATGCAGTAGAAATTGAGAAAGGCGTAGAGAAATTATTATCGAACTACCCAAACAATAGATTAGTAAATCACTTGGCCGAAAAATGTTGTAGGACCTATACTTGCCCTGCTGCACGAAATTTTTTCATCGGGCGATGGGAATGTCCTGTGCCAACCTCACCAGCATGCAACGCCAATTGCATAGGATGTATTTCATTTCAACCTGAAGAAGAAACAATTATTTCAACACAAGATCGACTTCAGTTTAAACCGAGTGCAGAAGAAATAGTAGAATTTACAGTGCCTCATTTAGTTTCAGCACCATTTCCTCTAATCAGTTTTGGTCAGGGCTGCGAAGGAGAACCCTTGTTGATGTGGGAAACGATAAGAGAATCCATTCAAGAAATCAGAAAACATACCACAAGAGGTAGTATAAATATTAACACGAATGGCTCTATGCCCAAAGCCGTGAGGGCACTTTGTGAGGTTGGGCTGGATTCCATTCGAGTGAGTACCAATTCTGCACAAAAATCATGGTATGAAAAATATTATAGACCAAATAATTATCAATTTGAAGACATTATTGAAAGTCTTCGTGTGATGAATGAATTTGGGAGGTGGAGCTCTATCAACTATTTTGTTTTTCCGGGATTAACAGACACTGAATCTGAGTATGAAGCCCTTCGTTTTCTCATCAAAGAGACTAACCTTAAGATGATTCAGTGGAGAAACTTTAACATTGACCCTGATTGGTATCTGGGTCGCATGAACATCACTGAGCTAGATGAGCCAATGGGTGTTAAAAATCTTATGGAATTGATTCGGGAAGAATTTCCTGAGTTAAAATTTGGCTATTTCAATCCTCCTATGGAGCGGATTAGTGGAAATTTTGAGAAAGATTTTGCACATTAAACAAACTTCATCTCTTCAATATCAACTAACTTTCGGAAAGGAAAAATAATTCTACCAGTATGCCTTCTTTTGAAAGTAAAAAAAATGCAAGAGCTGCAGCCTACACCACATTATGTTTAGGAATTCTTGCGTTGCTTTTTTTTATTGTGTCTTGGACTACCCCACCTGCAAAGGAAGTAAACCAGGATGAAGGCTTAGAAGTCAACTTAGGGAATAGCGAAACCGGTTTAGGTGAAATACAACCCCTTTTACCTGATCCGCCTGCAGCAGAGGAAGCAGTTCAGACTACTCCGCCTCCACCATCAAAAACAATCGTAGCAGAAAAAGAAATTGAAACCAACGACAATGACAAAGAAGCTCCGGCAATCATTTCAAGCAAGCTTAAAGTTAAACTAACTCCATCTCCAACCCTTAAGCCTATAACACAACCAGTACCTAGCCCTGCAGTAGAAGCCAAACCTATAGAAACGCCACCTGCCCCAAAACCTAAAATCTTATACAAAGGAGCAACAAATAATGGGAAAGGTGGAAACAATGCAGATTCTTACCAACCAAGTAACGGACAGGGTGTTACCTCTGGAAAAGGAGATCAAGGCAAACCCAATGGCGACCCCAACTCCGATAGCTATTCCGGTAACGGCGGCAATGGAAATGGTGGAATCTCCGTTACTGGGCCACTAAGGGGCAGAAAAATAAATAGATACCCCTCATTTGAAGATGATTTTAACGAAAATGCAAAAATTGCAATAGATATCACCGTTGATAACCGAGGTAATGTAATTACTACCAATTTTCAGCAAAAAGGATCTACGACAGCTAATTCAGTAATGAAGAGCATAGCACTACAAAAAGCTCGTCAACTAAAGTTTTCAGCAAATGAAACAGGTTCTTCCGAGCAAATCGGTACAGTAACTTTTGTATTTAGAATAAAAAACTGATTTCGGATATAAAATAAATAGCGATATTTGCAATGCAAAAACAATAGAGATGGACAAAAGAATAAATACCCTTATTTTCTTAGTGGCGATTTTTTTCACAATCACTGTAACAATGACACTCTTCAAACCGGTACAGCAGTTCTTCACTGCCTTCCTATTTGGCATCACAGGAATTGGAATTTTCTTGATGTTTTTTTCACTCTGGTTGCTTAAGGATAAAGAGTAAAATATACTAGCCCATAGTTAAGAAATTAGATATTAAAGACAATAAGAAAGCCGCCTCAATGAACAAGGCGGCTTTCTCATGAAAAAAACCAAGCTGATGCTCGGTTTTTTTATACTCTTGCTAATAAGTAGTAGTTATAATGACAACGTATAGCCATCGCGGTATTCGCGCTTAACAAACTGATTGGCTGGATCAAAATTGGTTATCTCCATTTTTTGGGCATCCCACAAGAGCTTCTTTCTTCCTGAGTATTTATCCTCTTGTTTCTTCGAGTTTTGATTTCTCATCATCCAGCTGCGTATGGCTAAGTTTCCAATCAATATACTTTCTGTGAACGGACCAGCAAATTCAAAAGGAGAGCTCGTTTTAGCATTTCCATAACCAGCAATACACGCATTAACCCACTGCAAATAATGCCCTTTAGGAACCCTTGCTAACGTTTCTGCAGGCAACGTAGTCTCTTTCATTAATTTGGTTGGCAATAAACGTGGGTTTGCACCGTAACAATCTGCCAACAATTTTCCTTTAGATCCGATAAACAAAACTCCTCCATCCCAGTTACCAAAGTCTTCCTCTGGAAGTAATTCATCAGGGCGTTCAGGCAATAAGCCCCCATCATGCCAAGACACTTTAATTTCTCCTGGCTTACCATCTGTTCTAGGATATGACAAATGAATTATTGAAGAAGGAGGGCAACTATCTTGATTAGCCGTATCATCCCACATGGCTTTCCAAATTGACGCTACAGAACATTCAACCGAAGAAGGATAAAGTATAGGCAGGCAACGGAAAACAGGATCCATGATATGACAAGCCATATCACCTAACGCCCCAGTACCAAAGGCCCACCAACCTCTCCAATTGAATGGAAGGTATGCAGGATTATAATCAATCATTTTTGCAGGCCCAATCCATAGATCCCAATTCAATTCTTTTGGAATATCAAATTGTCCAGTAGGTGTTGGAATACCTTGTGGCCAAACAGGTCTGTTTGTCCAACATTTCACTTCCGTGACATCACCAATTAAGCCAGATGCAACCAATTCTTGGGTTCTCCTAACACCATCCCCTGAACCACCCTGATTACCCATCTGAGTTACTACCTTATATTTTTTAGCTGCTTCTGTTAAGATGCGTGCTTCATAAATATCGTGCGTCAACGGCTTTTGCGTATACACATGTTTACCCAACTGCATAGCGGCAAGTGTGGCTACGGCATGCGTATTATCAGGCGTTGAGATTGAGCACGCATCTATATTATCTTTCTCCTTATCCAACATCTCCCTAAAATCGTTATAATAATTTGCCTTAGAGAAACGCTTTCTAGATTTAGCTGCAGCGCGATCGTCTACATCGGCCATAGCAACAATGACAACATTTTTACTCTTTGAAAATTCAGACAAATCGCTTTCCCCTTTTCCCCCGGCGCCAATACCAGCAATACGGAGTTTGTCACTAGGTGCTACATGCCCCCTACCTAATACATGGCGAGGCACAATGGTAAAACCTGCAAGACCTAAAGCACTTGTTTGAATAAATTTTCTACGGGGATAATTTTTCGATGCCATTTGAAATAGTATTAGATTATAGATTAACTATATTTTACACACTCTTTATTTTCTTTTTCACTGTATTCAAGTCCGTATTGTTTCAACACATCATCTGGCACACCATTCCATTGGTTAGGACTATTTCCAACATACCCTAAATCATCATACCCCATCTTTGTAGTATAGAAACCCGTCACAGTTAAATTTCTAATCAATGTAAAAAATGCAACGCCTTGTGCTAATGATTTTTTTGCTTTTAGCGGATAAGCAATTTCATCGATAATAGCGATTTGTTCTTCACGACTTGAGTCTTTAAATGATTTATCATTCTTTTTAGAGGCATATATATCAAGCCAACGTAAACCACCACGCATAGGTGTTTGATTCTCTGGCATGTCTTTTACAATAAATTCAATAAACTCTGGAACCTTCGCATCGGTAGCACTACCGCTCACTTCATCTTTAGGAATGATAATGTCTGCCAGAATGGTGATTGTTGCCATCTCGTGTGGTGTAAAGAACGTAGTAGAAACAGCCTTATCGTATTGGGCAACTTCTTCAGGTTGCCTATCTAACGTGAAGCCATCTGCAACGATTTTGCTGACGCCCTCTTTAGTTTTTTCTCCTGGCTT
>CAMCBE010000138.1 GCA_945872805.1 Chitinophaga pinensis
CCCTTAATGTAGATCCTCCGCCATGCATTAAAGCAGGATATTTTTTTAATGAAATGTCAATAATCCAAAATTCCCCGAATCTGCTTAGAACTGTATCAATATCACTCTCTAAGATTTTTGCTGCTGCTGCAGCTAGTGCGTAAGTATACGTATCGTCGTATACTTCATGGTTTTCAAAATCAGTGATGTCTAGTTTGGATTCATGTACTACATTTAGCCATGTTTCTTCCCCAAATTCAGTCTTAATTAATTGCTGTATTGATTGATTTACAATGCCGTACATCGTTTTTTTTAGATTTTAGTAAAATCACAATCATTCTTTCTTTTAAGGATGAAAGAGTCAGTAATATTTCCTCACTTACCGTGAATTCATTCAATTTGATTCAGTATTTATACGTAATGATATTAAAACAGTTCTAATCAACTAAAGGCCCCTTCGCAGACACTCTTTCGTGATTAAATTTAATTCCCTTGTGGTTTGACCAGAAATTGAGCTATTTTCTTCTGCTCTCCTCATTAAATAAGGAATTACTTCCTCTATTGGCCCGAATGGAAGGTATTTTGATGCGTTAAATCCGGCATCGCTTAAATTGAAGGTAAGGTTGTCGCTCATGCCATAGAGTTGTGAAAAGTGGACATGTGGGTGATTGGCTTGGATGGATAGATCAATTAGTTTCTGCGTAGCCATCAAGTTACTTGATTCATTGTGGCTGGCAATGATGGTTGAAATGTGTTCTCGGTTTGTTAAGCAAAATTCTACGGCCTCGTTAAAATCATGGTCTGTTGCTCCCTTAGAAAGGTGTATTGGGGTTATATAGGATAATTTATCCGCACGTTTATTTTCTTTTTCCATGTAGGCGCCTCGTACCAATTTCATGCCTAAAATGTAGTTGTTTTCGCGGGCAATGTTGAAGCTATTTTTTAGAAAGGCTAATCTGTCTTTGCGATAAAGCTGAATTGTATTGTAGACGATGACTTTATCTTTATTGTATTTTTTCATTAAGGAATCAGCTATATAGTCTATCGGCTCTTGTATCCAGGATTCTTCTGCATCAATCATGAGTCCGATTTTCTTTTCAGCAGCTAACTGGCTAATTGACTCCATCCGGGCAAGGAGTTTGTTCCATTGGTTGGTTTCGTATGTTGTTAATTCAATAATTCGCTGTTCAAAAGCAAGTTGATTCGTGGTGTTTGTTGTTTTGGTAGGGGAGTTGAGTTTTTCTAAAAGAGTAATAGAAGTAAGCCCGGTTATTTTAATGCTTATGAAGGGTATATTTTGTTGAGTTGATGCAAAGGAGATTACATCCCGAAACTGGTTGGTAATGGCATCGTATTGTTGGTCATTTTTTTCGCCACCTTCGATGCCGAAATCCAAAATGACCTGAACATTAAATCGGGACAAGGTTTTGGCAACCAATCCAGTATCTTCTAATGTCAGTCCCCCTACAAATTGATCAAAAAGTGTTCTTTTTATCAGTTTTTTGATTGGAAACCCTACTTTAATAAGCCAGGGAGTAATTTTAGTAGCTATTTTGACTAAAATCGCAGATTTCATGAAGGTGAAGAGAAATCTAGCTTTTTTTAAGGCACAGTCTGATTTATAGGCGAAGGCTTTTTCGGTATTCTCAAGGTTTATACGTGAAATGCTCATTCTATTTGTGGTATACTATCGATATGAAGGTACATCCAAATAAAAAAGAATCGGCGTATCGGTGTCCTTATTACCTTATCAGATGAAAATTGGCTGATTATGCTGCAATAGTAGTAAGCTTTGAGACGGTTTTATTCAGCAAACCTAAAACCTGACATATTTCACCACCAATTGTTGTCTGTATGTATTGATTTGATTCCGTTTTGTAGATGAGGCCGTCGGTTTCCATTTCCTTGAGACATTGTGAAAGCATTCTGCTACTGATCTTGGGTAGTAATTGTTTTATTTTGTTGAATTTTAGTGGCCTATCAACCATCAAAAATAGTATAACAGACTTCCATTTGCCACTTATTTTTTTTCGTTGAACTTCAAATATTTCCAAGTCAATTTGATTCATCATTTATACTTTTTTTGTTTATGAAAGTTTCTTTCACAAAGATAAAGTAGGTTTTTACTAATTTTTTCAATATCAAATTTCATATTAGTAAATTCCTGTATACTTAAAAGTGTTTCCAATGATTTTGAAACTTAAAAAATAAAAAAATTAGACTACTGCGTTAAAAGAAATAAATAATTTTAGAGTTGAGATACAGATGGTTATTTTGATATGATTTTTCTATACTTATGTTAATCTAATTGATTATCAAATAATTATATCCTTTGTCAGACTTTGTCTAGTGCTTTAGAAATTATTTTGTTTAATAAAATGATTGAAATTGATATTTTTTGTGAAACAATTTAGTCGATAAAGTCTATGTCTGATTTTTGTCATTTTTAAAACTATACTTTTACCTAAAATGTATCTTTGTCTTTAAATTCGATCTAATTTATCGGCTTTTTTGCATAACAGATTACTATACTTTTATATATCTATTGAATAATAATGCTTAGTTATTTATTGTATACCATTGTTAGCTTTTCAGGGTTTCTGATTTTGTTTATCATTAATTCAAAATACCGAACCCTTTCTAACATAAATATATTTTTACAGATACCTATTGGAATTAGTTCCTTGCGTTTTTTCTTTCATGCTACAACGGTAGTTTATCAAACACCGTTGACCTATTCCTTGATCAATGCCTTTGATATTTTAGGGACAATGACTATTGTTTGTTTTTATTTATATATTAAGCGATTGGTTTTGAAGTCTAATGTGAAAATCAGAAATTTCCATTTTTTTTCACCCATTTTGTTAATAGTTGTTTATTTGTTAATCCAAGTTATTGAAGTGCCCTACAGGCCCATAATTAGGATGTCCTATGCAGCATGTGCTATGCTGATTGCCATTTTTTATTGCATTATGGCCTTTATGCTTTTAAATAAGCATGTATTGCATCGCCCTAAAGACGTAAAGAGTTTCGCCGTTCAAGATCAAGTGATTCATAATTGGGTATTATTTTTGTTTATATGCGCATGCATTTTAATCCTAATTTTTTCATTCAGGGTCATTCTATATAATTTTTATGATGTCACTAAATCACAGTCTTCCTTATTGCTAGGAAGCTCAATTCTTTGGTTGGTGTTATTTATTAAAATTATAATGACTCCAAAGATTTTGTATGGATATGATATACTCAGTAATAAGATAGACGCAATAGCCATCCCAAGCTTAGCCATGGAGAGTATATGGTCTTATTCGGAAACCCAAGCCATTACAAATGAGAAAGATCAGCGACTAAGTCCAAAGATTACCCCCTTTTTACGTGAGCATTTTCATCGAATAGAAGTGGCTACAATTTTTAATAAATTTTTGAGGAATGGGGATGCTTCAATAGATGACCTAGCCCACGTGATTAAAATCCCATCTTCTCATATGGTGTATTTATTCAAATACCATAGCAATGAGAGCTTCGTTGACTTTAAAAAAATCATTCGTGTTTATGATGCATTGACATTAATAAAAAATGGCTACTTAAATTCACAAACATTCGAATCCTTAGCCGTTGAAGTAGGATTTACATCATACACTTCATTCTTTTTAAGTTTCCGACAAATCACTGGTAAATCACCTCAAGTTTATCTGTCGAGCAGAGCAAGATAGAGAGTTAAATCTGCCTTACTTTATTTATAAGATAATATAAATCTGAACATTAAATTTACCGGATTTAAAGGTTAAACACTGAAGCTATTTTACCATTTTAGTTCAAGCATATTATTCCTTCGTTCAATATCTGCTGTTCGTTGAAGTGGGTCTATCTCGATTCGTTTTACCTCGAATAGTTTATGCTCAATTTCAATTGTATAGGTTGGATGTGTCCATTTCCATGGTTCGCCAACTGTCCGTTTCCTAGCAGGGTTTTCATTTGCTTTACTTCCAAACATTACGTATTGCGGAATGTAAACCAGTTCTTTGCTTCCGTCTTTGAATGTGATTTCTATATCAATCGGCATCGGCATTGTTCCAACATTTCTTAAACGAATTTTCATTTTACCACCTTCGTCCCAGAGACTATCAATTCCATAATCAATTGTCTTATTGGTATTAACATAGAAATCTTTGTACCAATCCAATTGCAATTCACTTCTTTTTTCAGCAACGCGAATAAAGTCATTTACATTAGGGTGTTTGAATTTCCAGGTCTTATAGTAATCCATTAAAATACTATCCCTAGTGGAGGCGCCAACTATATAGCCTAGTTGCTCTAGAAAAACTTCACCTTTAGAATAGGAGTTAATGCTATATGCTGTATTGGAGCTATAGTGATCGGAATGTGTAGTGAGGGGTTCATTTAATTCACTTTTTGAGAGCATGATGTATGAATCAAATGATGATTTATGGGGGAATGAATCTACGTTTCCATTCAACCAATTATTAACCCTCGATTCTGCAAAACTCGTGAAGCCCTCATCCATCCATGGGTAAAGTGATTCATTTGTGGCTAAGATCATTTGATACCAACTATGCATCCATTCATGTAACACAACACCGTTTCCAGCTCCTTTTAATAACGTAGCCATCGGATATTCCATGCCTCCATCACCACCTTGAATAAATGAATATTGTTTGTATGGATATTCTCCGAATGTTTTTTCAATAAAGGGCAATGCTTTTGATGCAATAGTTAAAACGCTATCCCATTCTTGTTTATACTTTTCAATGAATGCATTTAAGCTGTTTGCTGCTTTGTTATTATATGCAGTTAAGTTTTCTGTTGTTTTTATTTTAGCATATAAATTATTGAATTGCTTTGTTAGAGAGGCGGTATCAATTTTATAAAAAGAATGTAATACCAATCCTTTTCGAACAAGGGTTGAATTATGGATATAATTTGGATCTGCGGCCCATACAAAATCATGCACATTTGGAGCTTTAAACTTCCATGTCATCAATTTATCCGATGATTCTTTAAAGGGAATGGATGAGAATTTATCATATCCTTGTCCAATTTCTTGTGGATTTTGTAGGTAACCAGTTCCTGCAATGACAAATTTTTTGTCTATCGTAATATTAACTTCATAATCTCCCCAAACGCCATAAAATTCTCGCGCTACATACGGCGTAGGATGCCATCCTTGGTAATCGTATTCACATAATTTAGGATACCATTGAGCCATGCTAAATGCTACACCCTCTGCATTGTGTCGTCCACTTCGTCTAACTTGAACGGGCACTTGTGCTTCAAATTCAAGTTCTATACTTGCTTTTGTCTTCGGTAATATGGGTTTTGAAAGCTCCACCTTTAAAATTGTCTCAAATAGGGTAGTCTTCTGTGTTATACCATTTACCTTTAGATTATGGATATTTTGATAGCCAATTTCAGTTGGAGTTAATTTGGAAATTCTGTCTTGAACTCGTGCATCCCAATCAGCCCGACCACGAATCAGTTTTTTCCCCATTTCAATACTGCGCTGATCCATCATACTGCCAGGCTGAAATGCATTCCAATACAAGTGGTAGTAGAGCACTTTTAGGGTGTCTGGTGAGTTATTCCAGTATTCTAGTCGTTGCTTTCCTGAAAATTGGTTAGATACGGCATCAACTTTCACGTCCATTTTATAGTTTACCCGTTGTTGCCACCTGTCAGGTTGTGCCAACACGGATGAATTGGAAAGTATTAAGAGTAATACAACCCCGATTACTAAGTGCGAAAACGATCTAATCATGGCCTTTTTGTTTAAAATGGAGGAAAATCAAGCGAAATTGAAATTCTAGCCGAAATTAACTTGAATTGATAAATTATGCAGGTTTTTTGGCGATAATGTTTTTGATGGTTAAATTTGCTACATGTTAGCAATCACACATATCGAACACCATTACTTGCAAGCTA
>CAMCBE010000139.1 GCA_945872805.1 Chitinophaga pinensis
ATGCTGACCATCTTCTGCTAACACATTTTTATAGTAGCGAAGGTGAAGTAGGGTCCACAGGTGTTTGTTTCCTTTTAAAATAATATGGCCTCCTCTGCCGCCATCACCACCATCTGGGCCTGCCTGTGCATTGAATTTTGTTCGCATGAAGTGTTTACTTCCTGCTCCACCATGACCGCTTCTGCAAAAGACCCTAATTTGATCTACGAAATTTGACTTTTCCATTTCGCTTGCAAGGTATTACAAAGGATGGATTAAAAGGAGCTGGGATTGGATAAAAGCCAATATTACCGGCGAAATTGGGACATTTAATTTCTTTTATTGATTTAATGCGTTGACTAACTATCTTCTTTTTTGTTAACTTTGAGCATATCAATTTATAAATGAAAGTTTTCCCTGCTTTTTTCAGGTTCTTTCGAAGCAAGTATTTTCTTGCTGCCACATTCTTTCTAGTTTGGATGCTTTTTTTTGATCACAACAACTTATTCTTACACCTTCAATATCGAAAAGATTTGAAGGGTCTGACTGAAAGTAAAAAGTATTACAAGGGCCAGATTGAAAAGACGCAACATGATCTTGAATTGCTTAAAAGCAATCCGTTGTGGATAGAAAAAGTAGCTCGTGAACAATATTTAATGAAGCGTGAAGGGGAAGACATTTTTTTGATAAAAGAAAATTGAATTATTTCAATTGTTGAACAATATTTACCTTCAGCATCCGTTTTAATTTCAACAGTTTGTCCGCACCCATACTTAAACTGCCATATCCCTAATCCCACTCCCTATTGATGACCATTAAGTCATGCTGCCTTTAGGGTAGTTTAAATTCTAAATAATTGACAATGAGTGCATTAATAAATGAATCTATGTTTCGCTATCTCTATAATGAAATGTCAGCAGAGGGGAAGTCGGTTTTTATCTCCTTTCTTGAAAATGATCCAGCATCTATGGAGCAATTCAATGACTTAAAAGAAGGAATGGAATGTTTGTCTTCTATTTCATATTCTCCCAATGAAAATTCAGTGAATAAAATTATGGCATATACCGCCATGGACAGGTTCACGGTTCAGTAGACTAAAAATTCGTTGTATCTTTCGGTTCTTTACTTCGTATGACTAAAAAGGATCGGTATCAGATTATTCTTGATTATTTCCAGCAGCATATACCTGAAGCAGAAACTGAGCTGCTTTATGACAATCCCTTCGAACTCTTAGTTGCCGTTATTCTCTCCGCTCAATGTACAGACAAAAGAGTCAACCTTACTACGCCTACAATTTTTGAGCAATTTCCTAATCCTGAAGCACTTTCACAGACAAGTTTTGATTCCCTTTTCCCATTAATTAGAAGTATATCTTATCCAAATAATAAAACAAAGCATCTTATTGGCATGGCCCAAATGCTGATGAAAGATTTTGGTGGTGTAGTTCCCATGACGGTTGATGAATTGGTTAAGCTTCCTGGGGTGGGACGTAAAACAGCAAATGTTATTACTTCAGTGATTGATCAGCAGCCTAATATGGCCGTTGATACCCATGTTTTTCGCGTTTCAGCAAGATTGGGCTTAACCCGAGGAGCGACTACGCCACTGGCAGCTGAAAAGCAACTTATTAAA
Organism: Chitinophaga pinensis; assembly: GCA_945872805.1. GTDB lineage: Bacteria > Bacteroidota > Bacteroidia > Chitinophagales > Chitinophagaceae > Pollutibacter. The sequence continues at coordinate 1,612 of CAMCBE010000139.1, forward strand.
TATATACCGTCTAATCTTGTACACAAGGCACATCATTGGTTGATTCTACATGGTCGGTATACTTGTATAGCGCGAAACCCCAAGTGTGATTCGTGTGGGTTACAGGAACTTTGCCTGTATTTCAAAAAGGCATAGGTGCTTAACGCTTTGCGCTGGACGCTTTACGCTGAACGCTTGGCGCTGTTTCACTCTTGCCTATTGCCTTGCTCCTTGCCTCTGCCCCTTTTTGTATTTACTCTTGCCTATTGCCTTGCTCCGTGCCTCTGCCCCTTTTTGTATTTACTCTTGCCTATTCCCTTGCTCCGTGCCTTCGTCCCTTTTTGTATTTACTATTGCCTATTCCCTCTTGCCTTGCTCCGTGCCTCTGCCCCTTTTTGTATTTACTATTGCCTATTCCCTCTTGCCTATTGCCCTGCTATGTGCCTCTGTCCCTTTTCGTATTTACTCTTGCCTATTCCCTCTTGCCTATTGACTTGCTCCGTGCCTCTGTCCCTTTTTTGTATATACTATTGCCTATTCCCTCTTGCCTATTGCCTTGCTCCGTGCCTCTGTCCCTTTTTGTATTTACTATGGCCTTTCTTCGTGCCTTTTAGTATGAATATTACTATATTCGAGCAATAATTTTTTCTATGAAATTGACAACACGAATTCAGCTTTCGGCGATGATGTTTATGCAGTTTTTTGTATGGGGTGCATGGTATGGACAAATGAGTAAGTATATGACTGTACAGCTACATGCCACTGGTGAACAAGTGGGGAATGCCTATGCTACATTTTCCATAGCCATGATTGTGGCTCCATTTTTTGTTGGTATGCTGGCGGATAGATTTTTTCAGGCTCAGAAAGTACTTGGTATTTTAAATCTTGCAGGGGCGTTGATATTATTTGGAATAACTAAAGTGAGTGATCCTGATTTGTTTTATTGGACGATGCTTGTTTACTGTTTAACATTCGCTCCTACGATTGCGTTGACTAACTCGATTGCAATGCGTCAGATGCAGAACCCTGAAAAGGAGTTTCCTTCAGTTCGGGTTTTTGCCACTATAGCATGGATCGTGGTTGTGAATATAGTTGGGTTCTTGGGAGTTGGAGATAGTGTGATGATTTTTCAAATTTCAGCGATAGCTGCTGCATTTCTTGGACTTGCAGCATTTTTGTTGCCTGCTACACCTCCAGTGAGTTCAGGTAAAATAGGCTTTGCACAAATTATTGGAAAAGATGCGTTTGTGCTTTTTAAAGATCGCTCTTTCTTGATTTTCTTTATTTCATCAGTGTTGATTTGCATCCCTTTATCTTTCTATTATACATGGGCTAATCCCTCATTGACTGATGCATATAAGGCAGCGTTTCCAAATGGCGATCCTACTTCGTTTAAGATTGAAAACAAAATGTCTCTTGGGCAAGTCTCTGAAGTATTGTTTATGTTGTCGCTTCCTTTCATGTATAAGAAATTTGGGATTAAGAATATTTTGATATTTGGTTTAAGTGCTTGGATATTACGTTTTATCTTTTTTGGATATGGTAATGCGTTGACTGGTGAATGGATGTTGTATGCAGCTATTTTATTGCATGGTATTTGCTATGATTTCTTCTTCGTGAGCGGAATGATTTATACTGATGCTAAAGCTGGAGCAAAGATTAAAGCTCAAGCCCAAGGATTAATTTCCTTAGCTACCTATGGTTTAGGTATGTTCATTGGCTCAGTGGTCTCTGGTATAGTAAAAGATATGTATACAAAGGATGAAGTTACTCAATGGTTGAATATATGGTTGGTGCCTGCAGGTATAGCAGCATTGAGTCTTATTTTTCTGGTTTTGTTTTTCAAAGATAAAAAAACGGTTAACGCTTAATTCATCACATTCAATTTATACTTCATGGTAAGATTAGCAATGCTCGGTTCTGGATTTATCGGGAGATTTTATGCAGATTCAATACAAGGCTTAAGGAGTAAGGACAGAATTGTTTCCATTTATTCCAGGAGAGAATCACAGGCTAAAAAATTTGCTGAGGATTATGGTTGTGATCACTTTACAACTGATATGGAAGCAGCTATAGCGCACCCAGATGTTGATATGGTTTGTATTTCACTTCCTAATAATTTGCATGAAGAAGCAGTGATGCTTTGTTGCAAACATAAGAAAGCAGTCATAACAACAAAGCCGTTGGGTAGAAATGCAATTGAAGCAAAGCGCATGCTTGAAGCTGTAGAAAAGGCAGGAATTTTTAACGGATATCTTGAAGACTTAGTCTATACCCCAAAATTTATAAAAGCACTCGAAAGTGTGAAGAGTGGTGCATTGGGCAGAATACTTTGGGCAAAGTCAAGAGAAGCTCATCCTGGTCCACATAGTGAATGGTTTTGGGATATTGAGCAAGCAGGTGGAGGGTGTATGCTTGATTTAGGATGTCATTGTGTTGAAATAACCCGTAGTTATATTGGTAAAGACATTAAGCCAGTTGAAGTGATGTGTTGGGCTGATACTCAGGTTAAGCCTATTGAGGCAGAAGATCATGCCATTGGAATAATTAAATATGAAAATGGAGCTGTTGCTCAATTTGAGGTCAGTTGGACATTCCGCGGTGGTCTTGATCTTCGTGACGAAGTAATGGGTACAGAAGGAACCATCTGGGTAAATGGTTTTCTAAGAACAGGATTTGAAATGTTTACAACGGGTAAGGGAGGCAATTATGTTGCTGAAAAAGCGGAATCAAATACAGGATGGTTGTTCCCGGTTGGAGATGAGTTGAATGAACTTGGATATAATCATATGTTCTTTGATATGTTTAATGCATTCGAAAAAGGAGAGAAGCCAAGAGAGATTTTTTATGATGGTTATGTAGTGAATTCAATTTTGGATGCAGCGTATCGCAGTGTGAAAACAAAAAATTGGGAACCAATTCATATGGAAGATTGGCGTGGTCAAGTTGGATTAACGAAACCGAATCCACTTGTTGAATTTGATGCAGACCACTACCTCATTAAAGAGGAGTTGCTTCATTATGGGGATAGAAAATTGATTTTAAAAGAAAAGAAAACAGGTAAAATAATTGAACGTATCATTTCATGATTCAGATAGTAGTTTGTCAGTAGATAATTAATTATCTACTGACAACTTTCAGCATCTTCAATTACAAATACTTTTTTATTTCTTCAGTCAACTCACCCTTTGTAATGGGAGTTCCTTTGATTTTATTGTATCCTTTTGCGTCTACAAAGAATACATCTCGGATGATTTTTATAAGTTGTCCATTGTTGATTTCAGGAATCAATACCGTATCAAACCCTGCTAATATTTCTCCTAGATTTTTTGGGAAAGGTCTTAGGTACCTAAGGTGAGCGTGGGATACTTGATGTCCTTCTTGAATAAGCTCAATTACTGAACTTTTGATGGAACCAAATGTGCTTCCCCATCCTAGTACCAATACTTTTCCTTTCGTTGCTCCAGTATCTATGTGTTGATCAGGTATATAGTTTGCTATTAGGTCGACTTTAGCCTGACGTGTTTTAACCATATGTTCATGGTTGTCTGGCTCATAGTTTACATTACCGGTAATATCTTGTTTTTCTAACCCACCTATTCTGTGCTCTAATCCTTTCGTTCCGGGAACAGCCCAAGGCCTGGCTAGTTTTTCATCACGTTTGTAAGGATGAAATTTGATTTCATCTTCTTCCAACCCAGTTTTAAAGTTTACGTTGATATTTGGCAATTCTTCCTCTTTTGGAAACATCCATGGTTCAGCACCATTTGCAATGTAACCGTCACTCAAGAACATTACTGGTACCATATGCTCTATTGAAATACGTGCAGCTTCAAATACTGCGCTAAAACAATCACTTGGGGTTGATGCCGATACAATTGGCATTGGGCATTCGCCATTTCTGCCATAATATGCTTGCAATAAATCACTTTGCTCAGTTTTGGTAGGCAGTCCTGTAGATGGACCACCACGTTGAACATCAATGATGATCAATGGAATTTCAAGCATAACGGCTAGTCCGATTGCTTCTCCTTTCAATGCAAGTCCTGGTCCAGATGTGGTTGTTACTGCCAATGCGCCACCATACGCTGCACCGATAGCCGCTGTAATTCCTGCAATTTCATCTTCAGCCTGAAATGTTTTTACATTGAAATTTTTCAACCGGCTGAGATCATGCAAAATATCTGAAGCTGGAGTAATGGGGTAAGAGCCTAGGAAAAGGGGTAATCCGCTTTTTTCAGCTGCAGCTACTAATCCCATGGAAAGTGCTTGGTTTCCCATGATAGACCTATAGGTCCCTGGTTTCATTTTATCTTTTTCAACCGTAT
>CAMCBE010000140.1 GCA_945872805.1 Chitinophaga pinensis
AAAGACGATCCAGAACGTGTAAGGAAATACCTACAAGCTACTGCAAATCTTCAATTCTGGGAGCTATACAATATTGGGGAGCTTAACAAACCTTTCTCTGATGCAGAAAAAGCACTCCAAGCGTATTATTCAGTAGCTGAAAAGAAAGACACAACCACTATAGCCGCTGCACCAACTGCAAAAGCAACTGATACTACAAAATCTGCCACTATTGGAGAGATTGTAAAAAGTGGCACGGCAACAAAATCAGATTCTGCCTTAGCTAAAGCTTCAGCAAAATCATTCTTCAAAATATTCCAACCTGTTCCTCCTCAGCAAAACGCGCAAGGAGGAATGTCGTTTGCTCCTTATATTGGATTCATTCAAAGCAGAGATACTTCTGTCTTCAATGAGTACATCAATTTAGAAGCCGTAAAAAATCAATTCCCTGGTAATGTTCGATTTGCTTTTGGTATTCCAGAAATGGATGAAAAAGGCGTTAAAAGTGAAGTTGTGTCAATCTATGCATTAAAAACCGTAGAAGGATCTGAAAAAGCAAAACTAGAGGGTGATGGCGTTCAGCAAGCAACACAGGATTACGACGATAAAGGAAGGCCTGCTATCAAAATGTTGATGACGAAGCAAGGCGAACGCATTTGGGGTGAATTCACCACCAGCAATGTGGGCAAACCCATTGCGATAGTACTCGACAACATCGTATACTCAGCACCAAATGTAATCAACCCGATCACGACAGGCAATACAGAAATCAGCGGTTCCTTCACATTAGAAGAAGCACAGGATCTTGCAAATATTCTTCAATCAGGAAAACTTCCGGCTCCAGCAAAAATTGTTCAGTCACAAGAAGTTGGACCAACACTTGGTGCATCTGCAATCAAAGGCGGAAGTATGGCATTTGCCATTTCATTTGGGGTAATCTTCTTATTGATGTTGGTTTATTACAACACAGCGGGTTGGGTAGCTAACATAGCGCTGATCCTAAACCTGTTGTTCACCGTAGGGGTATTGAGCGCTTTAGGTGCCACACTTACTGCTCCAGGTATTGCCGGTCTAGTACTAACCATCGGTATGGCGGTTGATACCAACGTTATTATTTTTGAACGTATTAAAGAAGAACTTAGGTTAGGGAAAAGTTATCAAACTGCAGTGGCAGAAGGATATAAACGTTCAATGGCACCAGTACTTGATGCCCATATCACAACATTACTTACTGCATTGATCTTATTCTATTTTGGACTTGGACCAGTATTAGGATTTGCAACAACACAAATTCTGGGTATTATCTTATCATTATTCTGCGGAATTTTGATATCAAGGCTTATTACTGATTTTTGGACAAAGAAGAATAGACACTTTGAATACTTTACTGCTACAAGCAAAAGCGTATTCAAAAATGCAAACTTCAAATTCATTGAATACAGAAAAGTAGCGTACTTCATTTCTGTAATTGTATTATTGATGGGAATCGGCGCTTACTTTAATGGCTTTGATGAAGGGGTTGAATACAAAGGTGGAAGAAGCTATACCGTTCGATTTGATGCTCCAACTCAAAATGAAAAAATCAGAAATGAGTTAAAGGGTATTTTTGGAGAATCTCCGGTTATCAAAACAGTTGGTGATAACAAGACGCTAAACATCACTACTTCATTCATGATTGATAATACAAGCAAGAGTACCGACTCTTTAGTATTAAGCAAATTATTTGAAGGACTTAAAACTGATTTACCTGCTGGACTTGCCTTTGCAGACTTTAATAAAAATTACAAACAAAGTTCACAAACCGTTTTACCATCAATTTCAGATGACTTGAAAAAAGGTGCTGTTCAAGCAACTATTTTTGCCATGATTGCAATTTTCCTATACATATTCCTTCGCTTTCGCGATTGGAGATATTCATTGGGTACTATCATTGCATTGTTACACGACGTATTTGTAACCTTAGCGGTATTCTCCTTCTTAAAAGGAGTGGTTCCATTCCCGCTAGAGATTGATCAACACTTTATTGCGGCAGTGCTTACAGTTATCGGATTTTCCATGAATGATACGGTGATTGTATTTGACCGGATTAGGGAATACAGCAATAAGCTAAAAGGTGAAACAAAAGCCAACATCATTAATAAAGCAATCAACGATACATTGAGCAGGACAATCATGACTTCCCTCACTGTATTCTTAACCCTTTTGATTTTGTTCGTGTTTGGTGGTGAAGTAACAAGAGGTTTTGCTTTCGCTATGCTAATCGGTGTATTCACCGGAACATACTCCTCTATTTTTGTGGCAGCGCCAGTCTTGGTTGATATCGCAAAAGATAAACCACTTGGCATAGCAGATGCGTCAACTAGCCAAAAGAAAAAGTAAATAGAATCTCATAAGATAAAAAAAGCCGGACTGATAACAGACCGGCTTTTTTTTGACTATATATTTTCTACACAGCAAAAGATGTTCCACAACCACATGTAGCTGAGGCATTGGGATTAATAAAAACAAATCCTCGTGCATCAAGTCCTTCTTTCCAATCAATTTCCATCCCAAAAAGATAGATAGCATGAGCTGGATTTATAACACAAGGGATTCCTTCAACATCATGAATTTCATCTCCTGCTTTCTGTTCGTCTAATGCCAGTAAATAGCTAAGACCTGAGCATCCACCGCCTTTAACTCCTATGCGAAGAAACTTTTCGGCCTCTTGATGTGATGTTTCAAATAACTTTAGCAGTTCCTTTTTAGCCGTAAGCGTAATCTTTACAGGGGCTGATTGAATAGTATCCATACTGCTAAATTAATAACAAATAACAAAACCGCAATTCAAGTCCCTTAATGTACTTTTGTTTTAACATATCATGAAAATTACAAACCCCCTATTTTCCCTCATTCTTATCGCAGTCTTACTCATAGGCGGGATAGTTTTCTATTATCGGGAAAAGCGCCACAAAAACACTCCACAAAATCCTCCAATTCCGGCTTCACAATCAACTGGCTTGATCATACAAGCCTACGAACGACTAGTTACCCTTGCGGAACGGATTGGCTTTAAATCGCTCATATCCCGCTTCCCCGCCGGTAGCTTAAGCACGGTTGAGTTGGGAGAAGTGCTTAAGGAAGCCATTAGAAATGAATTTGAATTCAATTTATCACAGCAAATCTATGTTTCTGAAAAATCTTGGATTGCCTTAAGCGACTTAAAAGATCAACAGCTCTTTATTGTTGATCAGTTGATGAATGCATTACCAAAAGAGGCTACAGGAAAAGACTTACAAGAAGCCATGTTGAGTTACCTTAACGCAGACCAAAATGCCTCAATGCAATCTATAGTATTGGAAACGCTACGGTATGAAGCCAGACAAATCATCATCAACTCCTAATTGAAGTAAGTATGAGCCATACAAGAAAAACAGATTCTGGCATTGAGATAAAAACAGTTTATACTGAACAGGATAAAGTAACATCCCCTAACCTTCCTGGCCATTTTCCATTCACAAGAGGCATACAAGAAAACATGTACAGGGGGAAAAGCTGGACAATGCGTCAATATGCAGGATTTTCAACTGCCGAGGAAAGTAATAAACGGTATCATTTTTTACTTTCACAAGGGGTAAATGGACTTAGCATAGCATTCGACCTTCCTACACAAATTGGATATGACAGTGACCATCCGCTATCCGAAGGTGAAGTAGGAAAGGTAGGCGTTGCCATTGATAGCATAGAGGATATGGAGGCGCTGTTCAAGGATATACCTCTTGAACATGTTTCTACCTCCATGACCATTAATGCTACTGCAATCATATTATTGGCTATGTATGTTTCCATCGCAAAAAAACAAGGAGCGGATCTTGAGAAGCTTTCAGGAACTATACAAAACGATGTATTAAAAGAATATGCAGCAAGAGGAACGTATATATATCCTCCAAAGGCATCCATGAGGATCATAACCGATATTTTTGAATGGTGTAGTCATTCACTTCCAAAATGGAATACCATTTCAATTTCTGGATATCATATAAGAGAAGCCGGAAGTACTGCCGTTCAAGAGGTTGCGTTTACATTAAGCAATGGCAAGGCCTATGTTAAGGCGGCAATAGATAAACAAATTGATATCAATACACTTGGAAAAAGACTTTCCTTTTTCTTCAATGCTCACAATAATTTATTTGAAGAGATTGCAAAATTTAGAGCTGCTAGAAGAATATGGGCAGGCATTATGAAAGACCTTGGCGCTACTGATCCCAAAGCGATGATGCTTCGTTTCCATGCACAAACTGGGGGCAGTACACTTACCCAACAACAACCACAAAATAATATTGCTCGAGTAACCATCCAAGCACTAGCTGCTGTATTAGGCGGCACACAATCACTCCATACAAATGGCTACGACGAAGCATTAAGTTTGCCTACAGAAGAAGCTGCTCAAATTGCCTTACGCACCCAACAAATACTTGCCTTTGAAAGCGGCATTGCAGACACAGCCGATCCGCTTGGCGGCTCCTATTTAGTAGAGTCTCTCACCGATTCGATTGAAGAAAAAGCATTAGCACTCATTGAACAAATTGACAACATGGGTGGAAGTGTACGTGCAATCGAAGAAGGTTTTATGCAGCAGCAAATTGCAGAAAGTGCATATGCCTATCAGCTAGCGATTGAATCAAATGAAAAAGTCATTGTAGGCGTAAACAGTTTTACAACAGATAATGAAAAAGAACCCTCTTCCATCCAAATCGACGAGTCCATTAGAGAAGTACAAACGAACAAATTAACTCGTCTGAAAAATACTCGAAATCAAGATGACGCACAAAGATGTCTTCGCCAACTTAAAGACGCAGCGAGCGGTGAGACAAACCTTATGCCTTTGATTATAGAAGCCGTTGAATGCAACTGTACACTTGGTGAAATCTCAGATATCCTAAGATCAGTATTTGGAGAACACCAACAATAGATCAAATAGATCGTACATAGAAATCATTGAACTCTGTTCTAAAGTCAAGGTCGTATAAGCAAGCACTATAGTTCAATGACTGAAGTCAATCAAAACTATGATACAAGTCAATTGTTAACTATACATTTCCTCCCTTAATTGCTGAACGCGCTTATCGACTAGGTATTCATCAAACGACATGAGTCTATCGATTGATCCCTTAGGAGTTAGCTCAATAATACGATTAGCCACGGTTTCCATAAAGGTATGGTCATGAGAGGTAAGCAAAACGATACCTGGGAAATTCACACACCCTTCGTTAAAGCTTTGAATACTTTCGAGGTCTAAGTGATTGGTCGGCTGATCAAGTATAATACAGTTTGGACTTTGCAACATCATCCTACTCACCATACACCGTACTTTTTCACCTCCGCTCAACACTTTTGTTTTCTTTTGAATATCATCGCCACTGAAAAGCATTTTGCCAAGGAATCCACGAAGAAAGGGTTCATCAGCATCGGTTACATGTGATGGCACAAATTGCCTTAACCATTCCAATAATGTCAAATCATTATTAAAATATTGTTCATTTTCAACAGGCAAATAGGATTTAGTAATGGTAGTACCCCATTCATACTTACCCGTATCTGGAGCAACTGCATCATTGATGATTTCAAAAAAAGAGGTTATCGCCAAGGGATTGCGGCTTACAAAGGCAATTTTCTCCCCTTTATTGATAGAAAAATTGAGTTTATCAAAAAGTACACGACCATCCACTTTTTTCGACAACCCTTCTACACTTAAGATTTGGTTTCCAACTTCTCTGAGGGGTTGAAAAATAATCCCTGGATATTTTCTATTTGATGGCTCAATTTCATCAATAGTTAGCTTTTCGAGAGCCTTCTTTCTTGACGTTGCCTGTTTCGACTTAGATGCATTCGCACTGAAACGAGCGATGAAGTCGAGCAAGGCCTGACGCTTATCT
>CAMCBE010000141.1 GCA_945872805.1 Chitinophaga pinensis
CATAATAAATTATTCTATTCTTTACCAAAAGAATTTGATCCCTACGAGATTAAGCTTGAAGAAGCTACCCCAATCATTGCAGAAAAAAGAACAGCCAAAAACGAAAGGACCATAAAAGTTTTTGAAAAAGAAAAAATTCAATTACTAAAAGGTCCGTATGGTAATTATATAAAAAAAGGACTTCGCAATTTCCCTATTCCTAAGGAAAAACAAGAAAATACCCCAGACTTAACAATTGAAGAGGTTCAACAAATGATTGATTATGCTATCGCAAACCCTTCAAAAGGTAAACGAAGAGCAAAAAAGAAATAAACCGATATATTTAAAGATGTTGAATAAATCAGGTGAAATACTTGCATTGATCAATTTGATTGATGACCCCGATGAAGAAATATTTATTTCTATAACACAAAAATTCATTGCCCTAGGGGAATCGGTTATACCTATTTTAACTGAAGAAAAAGAATTCTGCCATGATGAATCAATTAGTAGTAAAATCGATTCTATAATTTATGAAGTTTCATTTTCAAGCTTAAAAAACTCCCTCGAAAAATGGGAAGAAACATCAGATATCAGCTTGAAAGAGCCTAGTATTATTCTCTCTAAATTTATTGATCAAAAAACAGAGACCGAAGCACTTGAATTTGAAATTGAAAAAATCAAAAGAAGTGTTTGGTTAGAGCTTAATGATTACTTAACGCCACTTGAGGTTGTAAATATCTTTAACAAGATTTTCTTCTCTTATTATAAATTTAAATGCCACGAAATAGCTAGTTCTCAATTTGCTGATTTTGGTTTAACAAACTTACTCATTCGAAAAACCGGCAACGTATTTTCCATGGGTTCGCTTTACATGATCATATCAGACTTACTTAATTTACCCATTCGATCTACCCATATTCAAGGACAGCATTTGATTGGATATTTTACTGAAAAAAATAGTTATACCATTCAAGAAGAAGAAGAGATTCTTTTTTTTATAGATCCAATAAGCGGACAAATTTATACCCATTCTGATATTGAAATATACTTAAATAAGATTTCAGAATCTTCCTCAACCGATGTCGTTAAATCCATATCCAATAAGGGTTATATTAGTAAATGGATCAAAGAGTTAGCTCGAATTCAGAAAAAGAATGGAGAAATTACACGAAGCAATAACTTGATTCAACTATCAGAAAAATATCAAGATCAATAAATAAAAAATATGGAAATTGGTTGGTCAGACTTTGAAAAAATTGATATCCGATGTGGTACAATTATATCAGCAAAACCATTTGAAAAAGCACTAAAACCATCATTCCAATTAGAAATTGATTTTGGGATGCACGGTGTAAAAAACTCATCAGCCCAAATAACCCATCATTATCAACTTGATGAATTAATTGGTAAACAAGTGGTTGCTGTGATTAATTTTCCAGTAAAACAAATAGCCAATTTTTTTAGTGAATGTCTTGTTTTAGGGGTATATGATACTGAAGGACAAGTAGTACTACTTGAACCAACTAAGGCAGTTGAAAATGGATGTAAAATTGGATAATGAGGCATATACATGCCTAGTAGAAACGCCAATCGGAGCAATGATTCTTGCTCATAATTCTACTGAATTAATTTCATTACACTTTGCAGATTCGTTAACAGCCTCAACCCCTTTCGAGAAGTATACCAATAGCTCCAATAATCATGCTATTGTTAACCTCGTCATCAGTCAATTAAATGAATATTTTGAAGGAATTCGGACAAGATTTGATCTTCCGATTATCTCGCAGGGAACACTTTTTCAGCAAAAAGTATGGAATAAGTTACAGCGGATCCCATATGGACAAACAACATCGTATAGTAAACTAGCGAAAGATTTAGGTGATTTAAAAGCCAATAGAGCTGTAGCAACTGCCAATGCACGCAACCAAGTCATGATTATTATCCCCTGCCATAGGGTAATCAGTCAAACAGGCAACCTAGCTGGCTATGTTGGTGGAATTGAACGGAAAAGGTGGTTAATTAACCACGAACAGTCAAATAGTAAAAATGGTGGACTATTTTTCTAGGATTCTTTTCATTCAATTAGGTTTACAGCATAGAAAACGTCAAATAAAGATTAATTTTAGAATAGGTCTATTCTGCTAACTGATGAAACAATGTATACTATTTCAAAACTGAGCACTCAAAACATCTTTTTATTTTACTAGCTTATTATATTTTCGTCTATTATGAAAAAAATTATCACTCCCCTTCTTTTGATTCTACTTCTGGCCTCTTGTGGAATGAAAAAAGAACAAACACAAATGGTTGGACAAACAAAAGCTGGTCCATTAAAAATTGAAGCCCTGATTGTAACCTCATCTAGTTTATCAAATAAAATTGAAGTAGCAGGAAATATCTTACCGTTTGAATTAACGGAAATTAGATCCGAAATTTCAGGGAGAGTGACTCAATTGAATTTCAAAGAAGGGACCAATATCAAATCAAGTAGTTTATTGGTTAAGTTATTTGATGGTGATCTTCAAGCTCAATTGAAAAAGCTTAACGTACAACTTCAAATTGCCGAAAAAACAGAAGAGAGACAAAGAGAATTGCTAAAAATAAGTGGAATTAGTCAGCAAGATTATGACCTAAGTTTACTTCAAGTAAACAATATCAAAGCAGATATCGAATTGACACAGGTTAATATTAGCAAAACAGAAATACTTGCCCCCTATTCTGGAAGAATAGGATTAAGAAATATTAGTTTAGGGGCATACCTTACACCATCTAACCTTATCACAACATTAAGCCAAGTAGACAAGAAAAAAATAACATTCAGCGTTCCAGAAAAATACAGTTCCGAAATTAAGCAAGGCACGAAAATCAATTTTGGGATTGAGGGAACCGATAAAAAATATACAGCTACTATCCTTGCTTCGGAATCAGTTATTGAATCGAATACTCGAAATTTAAAAATCTTAGCAACAATCAATGACCCTGATCAAAAACTAACACCTGGTACGTTTGCAAAAGTTAGTTTAGAGCTTGGTAAAAATGAACATGCGGTTCTTGTTCCTACTCAAGCAATAATACCAAGTGCCCGATCTAAACAATTGATATTATATCGAGATGGTAATCCTGAATTTGTGAACGTTACAACTGGAGCACGTGGTGTGGAAACTGTTGAGGTCACAACCGGTATTAAAGCAGGAGACACTGTTGTAACAACAGGACTCTTATTTATTCGTAAAGATTCAAAACTTAAGATTACCAAGATTCAATAGTACTATTCAAAAAGGCATCAATGAACTTATCAGAATTAAGCATAAAACGTCCTGTCTTTGCGGTAGTTTGCTCTATCATCATTATAATCTTTGGCGTAATTGGTTATTCCTATCTAGGGATAAGAGAATATCCGGCTATAGATCCGCCAGTTGTAAACGTAAGAACATCATACATAGGGGCTAATGCTGAAATCATCGAACAGCAGATAACTGAGCCCATAGAAAAAGCGGTAAATGGTGTACAAGGAGTAAAGAACATTACTTCTTCAAGCTCACAAGGCAGCAGTAACATCACCGTGGAATTTGAATTAGGTGTCGATTTAGAAAGGGCAGCAAATGATGTTCGGGAGAAGGTATCTCAAGCATCAAATAAGCTCCCACAAGATATTGATGCCCCTCCTACTGTATCAAAACAAGATACTGATTCAGAGCCGATCGTATATCTCCAAATGCAGAGTAACAAAAGAACGTTGCTTGAACTGTCTGATTTAGCGGAGAATATTGTACAGGAAAGATTACAAACTATTTCTGGTGTTAGTGCGGTTAATATATTAGGACAGCGCCCTGCTATGAGAATATGGTTTGACCCAGTAAAATTATCTGCCTATAAATTAACCATCCAGGATGTAAAAACTGCACTAGACAAGGAAAACATTGAATTACCTGGAGGGAAAGTTCGTGGTAATACGACAGAGCTAACAGTTAAAGCCTATGGAAAACTTACTACAGAAGAAGATTTTAATGAATTAATTATAAAACAAACCGAAGGAAATATTATTCGGTTAAAGGATGTTGGCTATGCCATTATTGGTCCTGAAGTGGAAGAATCTCTTTCTAGAAAAAATAATATCAGTTCCGTGAATGTAGCGGTAGTTGCGCAGCCGGGTTCAAACCAAGTTGCTATAGCTGATGAATTATATAAACGAATTGACGTAGTTAAGAAAGATCTTCCTCAAGATATTATATTAGAAGTTGGTTTTGACAAAACACGTTTTGTTCGTAAAGCCATTTCTGAAGTAAAAGAAACGTTAATCATTGCGATACTTCTTGTTGTACTAATTATATATCTATTCTTCAGAGAATGGTCAATTGCATTTAGACCTTTAATTGACATTCCTGTTGCATTAGTAGGTGCGTTTTTTATTATGTATGTAGCGGGATTTTCCATCAACGTACTTACCTTATTGTCATTGGTATTAGCAACTGGATTAGTTGTAGATGATGGTATTGTTGTAACGGAAAATATTTACAAGAAGATTGAACAAGGGATGGATAAATGGAAAGCTGCACGAGAGGGTTCGAAAGAAATCTTTTTTGCTGTTGTTTCAACGTCACTGACCTTGGCCGTTGTATTTTTACCGATCATATTTTTACAAGGATTTGTGGGCAGGCTATTCAGAGAATTTGGTATAGTCGTAGCAGGAGCTGTTTTAATATCAGCGTTTGTTTCACTATCACTTACTCCAGTTCTAAACATCTACCTCACCAAAAAGAATGTTCATCAGCATTCATGGTTTTATACAAAAAGTGAACCTTTCTTCAGGGGAATGGAGTCAGGTTATAAGAGATTGCTTGAACGCTTTATGCAGAAAAGATGGATTGCACTGATCATAGTATTAGCCTGCATGAGCATCATCTATCTAGTAGGAAAAGGCCTGCCCAATGAGCTTGCTCCAATGGAAGATCGTAATAGAATTCGAACCAGCATCATGGCACCCGAAGGAACAGATTTCGATTACATGGATAAAGTAGTTTATGAATTAACACAAAAAGTAATTGATTCTATTCCAGAACGCAACATTGTACTTTCATTCGCCCCTAACTTTTCAGGTGCAGGTGGATCTAATGGTGCATTAATGAGCATTGGTCTTGTTGATGGTGGAAGTAGAGCAAGAAGTCAAAATGACATAGCACAACAAATGAACGGGATGTTCAAGGATTATACTAATGTAAGGGTACTTGTATTACAAGAACAAACCATTGCAGTTGGTCAATCTTCAAGAGGCTCTTTACCTGTTCAATATGTTTTACAAAATTTAAATTTTGATAAACTAAAAGAAAAAATACCCGCCTTTATGGATGAGGTAGTTACGAGTCCGGTTTTTCAGGGGAATGACGTTAACCTGAAATTCAATAAACCAGAAATACAAGTAACTATAGATCGTCTAAAAGCAAGTGAACTCGGTATTTCAATTCTAGACATATCCAACACTTTACAACTTGCATTGAGTGGCAGACGATTTGGATATTTCATCCGAAATGGCAAACAGTATGAAGTGATTGGTCAAGTTGATCGAAAAGACAGGGATGCACCATTGGATTTAAAATCATTTTACTTAAGAAGTAGAACTGGGGACTTAGTTCAACTCGATAATCTGGTAGCCATCAATGAGACGGCTAATCCACCTACTATTTATCATTTTAATCGATTGAAAAGTGCTATCGTTTCTGCTGGACTGGCCCCTGGAAAAACCATAGGCGATGGTATTGCAGAGATGGATAGAATTAAAAAGAAAGTATTGGATGAATCGTTTACTACAACGTTGAGTGGTTCTTCTCGCGACTTTGCGGAAAGCTCATCGAATACCCAGAATGCCTTTTTCCTTGCCCTAGTCTTAATCTTCCTGATTTTAGCA
>CAMCBE010000142.1 GCA_945872805.1 Chitinophaga pinensis
TCCATTGCTTCTGCCTTGTTATCCAGTACACCTAAAGCCGGAACTATCAGTGGCACCAAGAAAAATGTATTGCTTGGAACAACTGAATTGGTATTGAGCAATGGGGTAAAAGTGAGTTTGAAAAAAACAGATTTTAAAAGCGATCAAATTCTGGTATCAGCTTCACGCTATGGCGGATTAACAAACTATCCAGTAGTTGATAAATACAGCGCAGAGAATACAGTAACGATGATATCTAATATGGGTATTGGTGCATTTTCTCCATCCGACTTAAAGAAATCGCTTGCTGGGAAAACGGTTTCGTTGAGTCCTAGCATTTCAAATTATAATTCTGGTTTCTCTGGTAGCAGCAGTATAAAAGACATTGAAACATTTTTTCAATTGTTTTATTTATATGTGCAAGAGCCACGAAAAGACACAGCACTCTTTAAATCTATACAACAACGTGGTAAGGCACAAGTGGCCATGTTAGGCGCTAATCCACAATTTTCATTCATTGATACCTTAACGCGTGTATTATATAACGACAATCCATTGGCACCAACTGCAGTTCCTAAAGTTGCCAATTTTGATATGATCAATATAGATCGCGTTATGTCAATTTATAAAGAACGTCTTGGAGATTTAGGCGGTATGCATATTTCAATCGTGGGTAGTTTCGATGAAGCTGAAATGATCGCATTGCTTCAAAAGTATGTTGCCGGCCTTCCTGCAAAATCGAAAGCGACATATCTAGATAATAAGGTTAGGCCTTTCGAAGGGGAAAAGAATTTTCAATATAAAAAAGGCAAAGAAGATAAGAGTTTAATTCTTGGTATTCTCAGCGGGGAAATTCCATACAGTGAAGCAGTTGATTTAAAATTGACTGCATTGAGTGATGCCATGAATATTTTAATTACGGAAGAAATGCGTGAGAAAATACAGGGTATCTACGGTGGGGGTACAAATGTCAACTTCACAAGGATTCCTTATGGTCATTATCAATTCGTGTTGCAATTGCCGTGCGGACCAGCAAAAGTAGATACCTTGATTGCAGAATTCCACAATGAGTTAAATGCCATTGCAAATGATGGAATAAATATATCTTATGTAGACAAGGTTAAGAAAGCATGGATTGAAAAATACAGGGTAGATATGAAGAGCAATGAGTATTGGTTATCTGCATTGGAACAAATCAGTACAGCGGATTTAACCATCGATCGTTTTCTAAACGCTGAAAAATATTATAATCAACTTACCTCTTCAGATATCAAGCAAGCGGCATTGATTATTAAACAATCAAAGGGCAAAATGATTGCGGTTCAAATGCCTGAGGGGAAGTAAGGTTGAGGAACGTTTAGGAATGTTTAGAAAGGTTTAGGCCCTCAACCTCTCTCAACATTCCTCAACTTCTCTAAACCTCCCTCAACCTGCCTTTCCTTGCTATTCCCCCCAATTAAGCGTATCTTTGCACTATTCATATACTCTCTCGACCGGCCAGTTATTCTTACGTGTCAAAGTTTCTCAGGTCTTTTTGGGCAGGCTATATACCACCTGATCACATTTAGGTGTTCACATATTAAATCATATTACATTGTTATTCAAGGACTTAAACTTAATTGAGCCGATCCTCAGGGCGCTCAACACAGAAGGGTATAGTACACCCACACCAATTCAGGAAAAATCAATCCCAGTTGCATTGGCTGGCCGCGACCTCTTAGGTTGTGCCCAAACAGGAACCGGTAAAACCGCAGCTTTTTCCATCCCAATTTTGCAACACTTGCACAATGCCAAGCAAGCAGGCGGCAAACAATACAACAGCATCAAAGCCTTGATATTGACCCCAACCCGTGAGTTGGCGATCCAGATTGATGAAAGCATTGCGGCTTATGGCCGTCACCTCGACTTAAAACACCTAGTTATTTTCGGTGGAGTTTCTCAGCATCCGCAGACCGCTGCATTGCGCAACGGGCCAGATATCTTGGTGGCAACACCTGGACGCTTGTTGGATTTAATGCAGCAAGGGTACATCAACCTTGCCTTCATCAACATATTTGTATTGGATGAAGCAGATCGCATGCTCGACATGGGATTCATTCACGACGTGAAGAAAGTAATTGCCAAATTACCTACTAAACGACAGACATTATTTTTCTCAGCCACCATGCCAAATGAAATTGCAAAGTTGGCTGATAGTATTTTATTCGAACCGGTTCGGGTGGAAGTTACTCCTGTATCTTCTACAGCACAAACAATTGTACAGTCAATGTACTTTGTTGAAAAAAACGACAAGAAAAATCTTCTCATGCATATCCTTCAGGATAGAGCGATAGAACGTGCGTTGGTATTTGCACGAACAAAACATGGTAGCGATAAGGTTGTCAATGATTTGTTGAAGCATGGCGTAAGGGCTGAAGCTATTCATGGAAATAAATCACAAAATGCACGTCAGCGTGCGTTAAGTAATTTCAAAAGCGGGCATACACGCGTTTTAGTAGCAACGGATATTGCAGCACGAGGTATTGATGTTGATAATTTGACACATGTTATCAATTATGAATTGCCGAATGTTCCGGAAACATACATTCACCGCATTGGCCGTACTGGTCGTGCTGGAGCAAGCGGTATTGCTTTTTCGTTCTGCGATAGAGAAGAAAAAGAATTTTTAAGGGATATACAGAAGTTGATTGGGAATACTGTTCCTGTTAATAGTGATCATCCATTTGCTATGGCCGATACCTCAACGCATATCCGAAGAACATTACCACAAAATGCAGTTCAACGTCCGCATAATCATAATGCACGGAGGACCTTTGGAGCAGGAGATAGACCTAGCCGAAATGAACGAAGCGAAGGAAGTTCTTCTCCTAAAATATTGGTGAGAAGAAGCAGATAATCTGTATGCTAAAAATTTCTAACCTCCATTGTTAAATGCAATGGAGGTTTTTAAGTTTATTAGACTATTAGTCTAGTGTATTTTATTCAAATCAATCCCCACGTGCTTCACCTTCTCCCTTTTCCAAGTATAGGAGATGTGAATTTTGCCATCGGACGTTTGTATTACGTAGGGATACGAAAATTCACCACCTACTTCGTTTTCTAGTACTAGCAAAGGCTCCCAATTTATTCCATCATTCGATATGGCCACGTTTAATGGTGAGCGCGCACTCCATCCATTTTTTTCAGTAGCTAATGGTTTAACATGATTGTAAACCAATAAATGCCGGCCGTCTTTTAATGTTATAGCATCTATTCCTGAATTATTATTTGGCATCGTGGTAGCCTTTAATGTACTCCATGTTTTTCCATTATCTGAGCTCCAGGTTTCATTGATGGTTCCGTTCTGACTCCTGCATAGAGCTTGTAATGTATTCTTATCGTGTCTTAATATTGCTGGTTGAATTCCACTGATTGATTTTCCGTCATTCAAATCTGGTCCTTTTGTCCATGTTTTTCCATTGTCTGATGTATACTCAAAATGAACTTTCCATCCCGTTTTTTCTGTGCTGGAAGGACAAATCAATACATCCTCTGTTGGAAACGGTTGGTTTCGGATGGGCCCTAGTATGCCATCTGGTAATTTTTCTGCCTTGCTCCAATTAATTCCGTTATCAGTTGATCGTTTCATCCAGCCAGTCCATTTATGTACGCTTGGACCGATTTTATAAAACAGGAGCAGTTCTCCGCCGGGTACCTGATAGAGCACAGGGTTATAGCAAGCATACCTTGTTTTTTCATCAACGAAACCATCAGCAGCCAATGCGGGTTCAGACCATTTGCCATGTATATTAATGCTGGTATAGATGTTGACATCATAATAGCCTTCTCTTGTTCCGCCAAACCATGCGGCCATTAACCCTTTGGGTGTTTCAGTTAAGGTAGTAGCATGGCATTCTGGAAATGATGCCGTATCATAGATGAATTCATCAACTATGATACCTTTTCGTTGATTTGATGGTATACTGCTGCGTTGAACTTGTGCTACAAGTGTAGTGCTAAAGAAAATGAAGGGGAGTAGAAGTTTCATTATTCAAGTTAAAGAAATTTGGGGTTTGATTAAACGAATAATTAAACTCACTTAGCTAAGTCATTGATTACCATTTAACATAATCTTCTCCTTTTTATAGAATCTAGCACATACTTTCACTAAAATTATTTGGTCTAATGACCAAGGCTAATATAATGATAAGACTACTATTTCTCGCACTCACGTCTTTGCTCTTTAGCAGTGTCTTTAGCCAATCTGCGTTCCATATTTCTGGAAGGGTAATGGATACAGTAGAGAAAAAGGGACTAGAAAATGCCAATATCGTTTTAATCAAAGCTTCGGATTCAGTATTGGTGCAATCTATTCGATCTACGCATGAAGGTAAATTTGAGCTTAGTAATATTCCCACTGGGGCTTATCTAATTATGGCATCTTATCCCAAGTTTGCTCAATTTATTGACAGGGTAGAAGTAATCAATGAAGACAAAGACTTAGGTCTTCTGCCAATGGTAACTGCTTTTTTTTTGATGAAGGAAATCATCATAAAAAATTCAATAGCTACTATCAAAATAAAAGGAGATACCACAGAGTTTACCGCCGATAGCTTTAGGGTTACTCTCAATGCGGATGTGCAGGAACTCTTGCGCAAGATGCCCGGATTTCAAGTCAATGCTAAAGGAGAAATTATAGCATATGGTGAAAAAGTACAGAAGGTGTTGGTAGATGGAGAAGAGTTTTTTAGTGATGACCCTGCCGTTGTTACAAAAAATCTAAGGGCCGATGCAATTGACAAAGTGCAAGTCTTTGATAAAAAGTCTGATCAAGCTGCATTTACTGGGATAGAAGATGGGCAACGTACAAAAACAATCAACTTAAAAATTAAAGAGGATAAAAAGAACGGCTATTTCGGAAAGATTGAGGCGGGGTCAAACTTTGGCCAATATAGCAATGGGAAATTAATGGCAAATTCATTCAAAGGAAAAAGAAAACTAGCAGCTTATGCAACCACAGCCAACAACCAATTCGAGGGGCTGGATTGGGGAGAGTCTAGAGCGTATGGTGACGGCGGAAATTTCGTTTCAGAAGTGGATGAAGATGGTTCAGTAATGATGATGTATAGTGGTGAGGGAAATGATGAAGACAGCAAAGGGTTGCCAAATCAGCAAACAGTAGGCGCTTTTTATGGGAATAAGTGGAATAATATTTCAACAGCCAATTCAGGACAGTACCAACGCTTGGGAACAGATTTAAATGCGTCTGCTTTTACAAAAACGTTGCTTGATGGGTATACGTTAGAAAGCTATCAAGAGAACGTGCAGTTGTTGGATAAAAAGCGCTATAAGTTGAGCAGCACAAACGAGTGGGGAACAGATAGCACAGGGTTGTTCAAGGTTGTGGTAAAAGGAATAAATACGTTGAAAGACGTGAATTCATTTAATAGTGCGAAAACCCTTTTAGACAATCAAGCAAAAATCAATCAATCAAACAGGTCTTCATCTTTAAATGAAAATGATAAAAGCCTGAATTCAAACCTCAGTTTTAGGAAAAAATTTGACAAAAAAGGGAGAAGCCTTTCTTTCACCACAGATTTGAGTTTCAATGATAAAACTCAAGAAGGAAGTTTACAGGCAGACAATACTTTTTATGATTTAGGACTGCCAGACCGATTAGAAAATATTGATCAACGTAAATCGGCTAATCAATTAGGAACTTCTATCGCAACAAATTTTATTTTTACAGAGCCCATTAGCAAAAAAAGTTTTTTGTTGTTTAAGTATGGACTAAGCATCGGCAAAAATGATGCAGAGAGAAATACTTTTAGCAAGAACAGTGCTGGAGAATATGCAAACTTGGTTGATTCGCTGAGCAATCATTTTAAGTTCAATACGTTCAATAACAAT
>CAMCBE010000143.1 GCA_945872805.1 Chitinophaga pinensis
GTCAATGTAAAATTCATCAATAGACGCCTTTTCATAGATAGGCGCTTTTGCAGCAATGATATCGGTTACCCATTGAGAGAATTTTCCATATTGTCCTCGTGAGCTCTTGACTACTGTAGCATGTGGGCAAAGCGCCATGGCGCTGGCCATTGGCATAGCAGAACGAACCCCATACTTTCGCGCTTCATAACTGCATGTGCTCACTACACCTCGCTCTTTACTGCCCCCAAGAATGAGTGCTTTGCCTTTTAATGAAGGATCAAGTATGCATTCAACAGATACGAAAAATGCATCTAAATCGAAGTGTGCAATATATGACTGTGCTGTACTCATTTGATGTTACCCATTTCAGCAATAATGGCTTGGGAAAATCAAGTTAAATAAATATCCAATAATCCATCTGGAAGGTCAACGTGAATTTTTTCTGCTTTATGATCAACCTTTACAAGTGTGCTCTCATTGATGGGAATGAGCACCTCTTTTCCTTCAATTTCAATGCGCAATAAAATTTGGAGGGGCTGTTCAATAACTTCTAACACCTTTCCAAGATTCTTTTTTTTCTCTATGATAGAAAAACCCAACAATGAAATGGGTGCAGCTTTGGATGCCATACGTTTGGCATCTGATGACGACAACCATACTTTCTTCTTTAAATATTTTCTAGCCTTCTCTGGAGAATCGATTCCTTCAAAGGAAACAACCAACTCCTCAGCAGATTTGATTTTAACTTCATGAATAAAATAGGGGATAAAGCGATCTAGCGTTTCTTCTATGAAGAAGGCTTCAACTTTGGTAAGTTCAGGATTCGCTCCAAGGTGGTGCGATAATATAATCTCCCCTTTAACACCAAAGGTTGCAACTAGACTTCCTATGTTTACGTAATCTTCCATATTTACAAAAAAAGCCCCGTAAAAAACGAGGCTTTATATTTTTTGACTAAACCATTATTATTCTGGAGTTGCTTCAGCTTCAGCTTGAGGTTCTGCTGGTGCAACAGGTTCAACTGTAACAACTGGTGCGACTGTAACAACCGGTGCAGCTTGAACAGGAACTGGACGGGTGAATGGAGCACGTGTTCTTTGTTGACGACGAGCACGCACTGCTTCATCCTGACGTTGCCTTGACTTAGATTCTTGATCCTGATGCCACTCTTCAAATTTGACCATAGCAGCTGCTTGATCAAATAGACCAAGGCTTACTCCACGTAAAAGGTGTTTCAAATACAATACGCCTTTGGTTGAAAGGATTTTACGAACAGTATCAGTTGGTTGAGCCCCATTGCTTAGCCACTCAAGTGCCTTTTGACGATCGATCAATACTGTTGCAGGATGTGTTAATGGATTGTACGTACCAATCTTTTGGATGAATTTACCATCGCGAGGTGCACGAGCATCTGCTACTACGATAAAATAGAAAGGACGTTTTTTGCTTCCGTGACGTTGAAGTCGGATTTTTACAGCCATAAAAAATTAAAATTTTTATTGGGTGGTTAATTAATAGGGTTAAAATCAGTCTGCGAAGTTAATAACTTGTTGGCAAACTTCAAAATACTTTAAGGCATTAAATCTAAAAAATTCTGTTAATGCAGAAGCCTGATAATCAATGAATCATCTTCGTCCAAATTTTGGCATAGATGGCATATTCCCCATATTTTTCATCATTTGCTTCATTTGCTCGAATTGTTTAAAAAACTGATTGATTTCATCCATATTTCGTCCGCAGCCTTTTGAAATTCGTTTCTTTCTGTTCATATCAATAACATCAGGGTTAGCCCGTTCAAATGGCGTCATAGACCCAATAATCGATTCAACCCCTTTGAACGAATCATCGCTAATGTCGATATCCTTCACCGCTTTACCCATACCCGGTATCATTCCGATAAGGTCTTTTAGGTTTCCCATTTTTTTGACCTGTTGAAGTTGATCTAGAAAATCTTGAAAATCAAACTGATTTTTTCGAATTTTCTTTTCCAACTTCCTTGCCTGATCTTCGTCAAAATGGGCTTGGGCTTTTTCCACCAAGCTGGTAATATCGCCCATACCTAAAATACGTTGTGCCATCCTATCAGGATGGAACACATCCAAGGTGTCTAACTTTTCACCATTGCTGATAAATTTGATTGGCTTTTCAACCGTGTATTTTATTGAAAGAGCAGCACCACCTCTTGTATCACCATCTAATTTAGTTAGTACAACCCCTGTAAAATCAAGTCTATCATTAAATACCTTTGCTGTATTAACAGCATCCTGCCCTGTCATAGAATCCACAACAAATAGGATCTCTTGAGGCTTCAAACTTTCTTTTAGTCCGGCTACCTCATTCATCATCACCTCATCTACAGCTAATCGACCAGCCGTATCAATGATCACAATATTCTTGTTATTACTTTTCGCGTACTTCAGTGCATTTTCAGCAATTGATTTTGGGTCTTTGTTTTCTGGTTCTGAATATACATCAACACCAATTTGTCCACCCAACACGGTCAACTGATCAATAGCCGCAGGCCTGTATACATCCGCAGCAACGAGTAAGGGTGATTTTCCTTTTTGATTTTTAAGGTAGTTGGCTAATTTACCACTGAACGTTGTTTTACCAGATCCTTGTAAACCCGCAATAAGAATGATGGCTGGATTTCCATTTATTTGAAATTCGCTGATGGAACCACCCATCAAATCAGTAAGTTCGTCTTGAACAATCTTCACCATGAGTTGTCCAGGACTTAGCGCAGTCAATACTTTTTGGCCAACTGCTTTTTCTTTTACTTTATCGGTAAATTCCTTTGCAATTTTAAAATTCACGTCAGCATCAAGCAATGCCTTACGGATATCCTTAATTGTATTGGCAATGTTCAGGTCAGTAATCCGTCCTTCCCCTTTGATTTGTTTGAATGCCGAGGCGATTCTTTCACTTAAATTTTCGAACATAAAAATGAATGTATTTAAAAAAAAATGAACATCGATAGATGTTCATTAAGTTAACAAAGTTAATAAAACTATGTTAGTGAATGCTATAGAAAACTTTTAAGGCGCATTGTGCTAGCATGTTGCCTTAACGTAGCTAGGGCTTTATCCCTTATTTGCCTTACTCGTTCACGTGTTAAATTGAATTGCTCCCCTATATCTTCCATGCCCATTGGCGAATCCATACCAATACCATAAAGACACCTTAATACACGCTGTTGCTTTTCAGGCAAACTTTTAAGCGCTAGCTCAATTTCATAATGCATCGAATCCGACTGAGATTGTTCGTCCGCCGGCGTTGCATTCTCATTTTCCATGAAATCAATCATCGTTGCATCGCTATCCAATCCCAACGGAGAATCGAGACTGACATGACGATTAGACAAATTG
Organism: Chitinophaga pinensis; assembly: GCA_945872805.1. Lineage (GTDB taxonomy): Bacteria > Bacteroidota > Bacteroidia > Chitinophagales > Chitinophagaceae > Pollutibacter. Next base: position 3,351 of record CAMCBE010000143.1, read on the forward strand.
ATGGTTGCGGAGATATCTTCTTCATCCAAAAGAAGCTTTTCAGAAAGCTCTTCTATGGTAGGCTCACGTTCAAACTGCTGTTCAAATTCTTGTGAAGTGCGGGCTACTTTATTTCGAATAGATAGCTTATTCAACGGTACTCGAACAATTCGAGATTGGTCTGCTAAGGCTTGAATAATAGATTGACGAATCCACCACACTGCATATGAAATAAAACGGAACCCTTTTGTTTCATCAAACCGCTTTGCAGCTCGGATCAAACCCATATTTCCTTCGTTAATCAAATCAGGAAGAGAAAGTCCTTGGTGTAGATATTGCTTTGCCACTGAAACAACAAAACGAAGATTTGCTTTGGTTAAGTTATCAAGTGCAACTTGATCACCCTTTTTTATACGAAGTGCAAGGTTTACTTCTTCGTCAGCTGTTATCATATCTACTTTACCAATTTCTTGAAGATATCTCTCAAGACTTGGAGATTCACGCGAAGTGATAGATTTGCTTATACGTAATTGACGCATATTCGTAGGGTGGGTTTGGGATTAAAGGGCTCCTTTTGAAGGGAGTGGTACAATCCTAAAACGCTGCTTAAGTAAAAAAATTGTTAAATGCAAGAAGGTGCATTTACAAATTATGAATCCACGCTACATAACTACTTGCTAATCATATAGTTATATAAATAAAATATTCTTGGGGAAAATCCTCAGAAAAAAGTTAGCAAGAAACATTAAATTATATTTTTTCGGTTGTGATATTTTTCTATCATTGCACGGATTAGATGCACGAAAAGTGACAACAGAATAATTTACAACATGGCCAAACAACTTTTTTCTATAGAATTCCCCGTTAGGTGTTCTCCCAATATCCTTTATGAATTTCTTTCAACCCCAGCCGGTCTTCAAGAATGGTTTGCTGATAAAGTAGATGAGCGTGATACCGTCTTCAGTTTCACTTGGAATGGCTCTATTGAAAAAGCAGCCGTAGTTGAAGCCTCTGAGAATAAATTCATTCGATTCCGTTGGATTAATTCCCCAAAGGAAGAGTACTTTGAATTTTCCATCGAAAAAACAGAGGTTAGTAGCCAGACCATTTTGATTGTGAAAGATTTTGCCGAGAAAAAAGAAATACCCGATCAAACCAGACTTTGGGAGTTTCAAGTAAGTGATTTATTCCATAGGCTAGGAAACTAATTAGCATAACGTTAATGTTGAGTATTAACCTTACTCACTATATAAAATATTGGCATACATAATCATAGCATTTGTCAATCAAGAACCTATAACCCACAACAAAGACGCTTAACCCCAAATCATGATCAAGAAGCTTGATAAACTGATCTTGAAATCTTTTGTGGGCCCTTTCATTGCAACTTTTTTCATCACCCTCTTTGTATTGGTGATGCAGTTTTTCTGGAAGTATATTGATGATTTAGTAGGCAAAGGATTAGAACTCACTAGCATTTTAGAGCTCACGGCCTATGTTACCGCCACGGCTATCCCGTTGGCATTGCCACTGGCTATTTTAATTTCTTCCATCATGACTTTTGGTAATCTTGGAGAAAGTTTTGAGTTGGTAGCCATAAAATCAGCAGGTATTTCATTGCTGCGATTTATGAGGCCCTTACTGGTTGTGTCTTTTTGCATCTCCATCATTGCATTTCTAATCTCAAACTTTGTAATCCCCGTGGCGAATCTCAAATTCACCACCATGCTATATGACATTAGAGTGGCTAAACCAGCCTTTGATATAAAAGAAGGGATATTTTATGACAAGATTCCAGGCTTTGCAATAAAGGTTGGTAAAAAAGAAAAAGATGGCAATGGGATTAGCAAAGTAATTATCTATGAAAATCAATATGCCCTTCAAGACAATATCATTGTGGCTGAGACGGGTACCATGAAAATAAGCGATGATAAAAAATTCCTTGAGTTTGATCTTCAAAATGGTTGGCGATATCAAGAGAAAGGTCCATACAACTCAATAGAAACAGATTACTATAGATTGGGATTCAAAACGTATAAAAAAGTATTTGACCTCAGTAGCTTTGACGTATTAAAAACACCTGATAGTTTATTCAAAGGAAGCTATCAGATGCTAAATGTAAAACAACTACAAAAAGCAAGTGACTCCATTAATAAGTCGGCCAGGGAACTTACAGGCAACAGAATGGCGAATGAGGTAACTCGGTATTTCATTTATGGGACTCATTTTAAAAAAGGGTGGACGAATCCAACCTATACATTTAAAAAAGGTATTAAGCAGTACACCCAGCTCATACCTGATACAATTGTAACTCCGTTGTACAGCAAGGCCGTAGATAAAATCAATTTAGTAAAAGGGTCGCTTGATTTAATTGCGGTAAATCATGCACAGAAAATACAAGAGTTACGTCTTTTCCAAATTGAATGGAATAAAAAATACTCACTTGCCTTTGCCTGTATGGTTCTCTTTATCATAGGAGCACCGCTTGGGTCAATCATACGAAAAGGGGGGCTTGGTATGCCACT
>CAMCBE010000144.1 GCA_945872805.1 Chitinophaga pinensis
CACAAAAGAAAGATGCCCCTAGCGGAACGGCTATTACCCTAGCGGAGGGTATTCTAGAAAACAACAATGCAAAAAACAGTTGGGTAAATCATGAAAGTGATGTGAAAAATGAGTTGCAGATTGTAAGTGAACGCATTGATCCATTTCCAGGGCTACATGAAGTGAAGTATTCTTCCTACATTGATGATATCATCATAACCCATAATGCACACAACAGGAATGGGTTTGCATTAGGCGCTGTCATGGCAGCTGAATTTATTCACAATAAAAAAGGCATCTTTACCATGAAAGATGTCTTGGGATTTGGAAATTAATACGAGTATGTTAAACAAAAAAACACAGTACGCCATTAAGGCATTGATTTATCTCGCAGAACAGCAAGACAAGGTACCTGTGCTGATTGCAGACATATCAAAAAAGAAAAAAATTCCACTCAAGTTTTTAGAAAACATATTACTTGAATTAAAAAAAGAAGGTATCCTAGCCAGTAAGAAAGGAAAAGGAGGTGGCTACTTTTTAAACGTGCCTGCAACTAAGATACCTATTGCCGATATCATTCGAAAAATTGATGGTCCAATTGCCATGCTACCCTGTGCAAGCCTTTATTTTTATGAGCGATGTAAAAATTGTGATGAAAAAAATTGTGGCCTTCACGATATTATGATACAAGTAAGGGATGCCAACTTAAAAATACTTGAAAACAAAACCATTGCTGACTTACTCATTCCAATCAAGAAAAAATAATACCCCGCATTTGTATAAGGCAGCTCAATAGTTCCATTCAATCAAGCCGAGTATTTTCTCTAAATACAGCTTGTCTATTTGATCAAATGCATTTAGTGTATCACTATCTACATCTAAGACACCCAGAATATTTCCTTTATGCTTAATAGGAATCACAATTTCACTTTTTGATAGGCTGCTGCACGCTATATGTCCAGGGAATTTAGAAACATCCGGTACAATCAGGGTTATACCCTTCTCCCAAGCTGATCCACAAACACCCCTCCCCCGCTGGATTCTAGTGCAGGCAACGGGTCCTTGAAATGGACCTAATACGAGTTCATCCTGTTTGACTAGGTAAAACCCCACCCAAAAAAATCCAAACTGTTGCTTTAATGCTGCTACGACATTAGACATATTAGCGACTAAGTCATCCTCCCCGTGCAATAACCCTACAAGCTGAGGAATTAGATTATTATATTGATCTTCTTTGCTACCAGCTGTTACGTGTAAATCTTCTGCCATACAGAAAAAATTAGTGAAGAAAATATGGTTATCAATGCGAGGATGACAGATTCGCTAACATATCGTTTGTCATGTTAGCCAGATTGAATGCAGGTTTCCATCCCCAATCATCTTGTGCGATAGCATCGTCAATACTTTGGGGCCAACTCTCAGCGATAGACTGTCTATAATCAGGTGCGTATGAAATGGTGAAATCTGGAATATGAGATTGAATTTCAGTAGCCATTTCAGTGGGAGTAAAGCTCATAGCTGCAATGTTATATGAAGTCCGAACACGTATCTTATCTGCAGGAGACTCCATCATTTCTATGGTTGCCCGAATAGCATCTTCCATATACATCATAGGCAAGCGGGTATCTGCATTCAAAAAGCATGAATACGATTTCTTCTCCTTAGCCGCATGAAAAATTTCAATAGCGTAATCTGTTGTTCCTCCACCTGGAGAAGATTTATAACTCACTAATCCTGGATATCGCAAACTCCTTACATCGACTCCATATCGTTGAAAATAATAGTTGCACCAAAACTCACCTGCATATTTGCTGATCCCATAAACCGTTGTAGGCTCTATGATGGTTTGCTGCGGACAATTAACTTTTGGTGAAGTTGGACCAAAAACGGCAATGCTGCTTGGCCAATATACCTTCTTCAGTTTTTCTTCCTTGGCAATATCCAGTACATTTAAAAGAGATTGCATATTCAAATGCCATGCTAAGTGCGGATTTTTCTCAGCTGTTGCAGACAAGATCGCTGCTAATAAATAAACTTGAGTAATGTTTTGTTCTAGAATCTGAACATGTAGCATTTCCTTGTTCATGACATCCAAACTAACATAAGGGCCAGTTCCTTTGAGCAGTTCGTTCTCTTCTCTCAAATCAGATGCAATAACCTGAGATCCCCCATATACTTTTCGAAGAGCAAGGGTGAGTTCCACCCCGATCTGGCCACTAGCACCAATTACTAATATCTTTTCCTTTTTCATAGCTCAATAACCATCCTAATTGTAAAAATAGAGATAATATCGGACGAACTAGCTTCTAGAATTATTTAACCCGATGTATATTTGACAAATGAAAGCATTCTTAAAAGAACTTTTTACTGGACAAGAAATCGATGAGCGCAACTTCTTTCTCATCGCAGGACCATGTGTGATTGAAGATCAACAGATGATGAATGCCATAGCAGAACGAGTTTCTAGCATATGTAAAAACCTAGGAATCCCTTATATTTTCAAAGCTTCTTACCGGAAAGCAAATAGAACCAGTGCTTCCTCATTTACAGGTATCGGTGATGAGCTTGGGCTTTCCTTATTAAAGCAAGTTGGAGAATCATATGCATTACCAACCACTACGGATATCCATGCCCATGAGGAGGCTTCCTTAGCTGCAGCCTATGTTGATATACTGCAGATTCCTGCTTTTTTATGCCGGCAAACAGATTTATTGACTGCAGCCGGGGAAACTGGAAAAATCGTTAATATTAAAAAAGGCCAATTCATAAGTGGTGAAGCCATGAAATTTGCAGTCGACAAAATCAAAAAAACAGGTAACGACAAGATAATCTTGACAGAAAGGGGCACAACATTTGGCTATCAGGATTTAGTAGTAGATTATAGAAACATTCCTTTCATGCAAGCGCATGGGGTTCCTGTGGTGATGGATTGTACACATTCATTGCAGCAGCCTAATCAACTTAGTGGTATTACAGGGGGTAATCCCACATTAATCAGTACAATAGCTAAAGCTGCCATTGCTACAGGCGTTGAAGGCCTCTTCATTGAAACACATCCTGATCCTTCAAAAGCATTGAGCGATGGTGCGAATATGCTTCATCTAGACCTATTGGAAGATTTACTGAAACAGCTTATCCGAATTCGTAAGGCGGTGATTTAATGATCAGTGATACTTTAGTGGATTACGCTTCCCTTGGAGGATGTATTGCTTTAGATTCATCCAAAAAGCAACAAAAAAATAGACCACAATGGGAGAACCTAGGGTTAGGCAAGAAATATAGATGAAATACTTACGTATGGTAAAAGTTGACACGCCCATTAGTTCACCAATACGGGTGCAAACTCCGAAAACCTGCCATTCAATATAATTTCTAAGACGATTCATCAACCCAAATATACCAATTCTGATTTATTTTTCATCATCTTGCTTGGTAAGGGGATACGAATTAATTAATTTCGCGAAGCAAAATCGGTTGGCTTTACGTTAGACTCTAACATTTACTCATTTTCAGAAAAATCAAAGCATATGGTATTCGATCTTAATCTTATTCAAAAGACATATAATGAATTACCAACGAAAGTTGATGCGGCCAGAAAGGCACTTGGACGTCCACTTACCTTGGCCGAGAAGATCCTTTATTCACATCTATGGAACGGAGTGGACGTTACTGACTTCGAAAGGGGTAAAGCCTATGTCGATTTCGCACCAGACCGTGTAGCCATGCAAGATGCTACTGCGCAGATGGCATTGTTGCAATTTGATACAACAGGAAGAAAATACGTCGCGGTTCCATCGACTGTACATTGCGACCATTTGATTGTGGCAAAGAATGAGAGCACCGTTGACCTTAAAAAGGCAGTAACCGAGAATGAAGAAGTATATGAATTTCTATCCTCCATATCAAATAAATACGGTATTGGCTTTTGGAAACCAGGAGCGGGTATCATTCATCAAGTTGTATTAGAAAATTATGCCTTCCCAGGTGGAATGATGATTGGCACAGATTCACATACTGTAAATGCAGGCGGTTTAGGCATGGTTGCTATTGGTGTAGGTGGAGCTGATGCCTGTGATGTTATGGCTGGATTAAGTTGGGAGTTGCTTATGCCCACATTAATCGGAGTTAAACTTATCGGCAAATTAAGCGGATGGGCATCTCCAAAAGACGTTATCCTTAAGGTAGCTGGAATACTTACTGTTAAAGGAGGAACGAATGCTATAGTGGAATACTTTGGTGAAGGTGCTACGAGCATGAGTTGCACAGGAAAGGGAACCATATGCAATATGGGTGCTGAAGTAGGTGCAACAACCTCTACGTTTGGATATGACGAAAGCATGAGTAGGTACCTAAAAGCTACCGGAAGAGCAGCTGTTGCAGATGCGGCTGACGCTGTAAAAGCTCATTTAACAGGAGACCCTGAGGTGTATGCAAATCCAGAAAAATATTTTGATAGAGTTATTGAAATAAACTTAAGTGAATTAGAGCCTCATATCAATGGTCCATTTACGCCAGACCTTGCTACACCCATTTCTCAAATGAAAGAGGCTGCTGCAAAAAACAACTGGCCAACCAAAGTAGAAGTAGGCCTGATAGGTAGCTGTACCAATTCATCTTATGAAGATATTAGTCGCGCAGTAAGCCTTGCCAAACAAGTTTCAGAAAAAGGATTAAAAACCAAAGCTGAATTCACCATTACACCAGGAAGTGAGTTGGTGCGCTTCACAATTGACAGAGATGGATTTTTAGACACGTTTGCTCAGATTGGCGCAACTGTCTTTGCAAATGCTTGTGGGCCTTGCATAGGCATGTGGGACAGAATGGGTGCAGAAAAACAAGAACGCAACACGATCGTACATTCATTCAATAGGAATTTTTCAAAAAGAGCTGATGGCAACCCCAACACCCTAGCCTTCGTAGCTAGTCCGGAAATTGTAACTGCCCTAGCAATTGCAGGAGACCTCACCTTTAATCCATTAACAGATAGCTTGATTAATGAAAAGGGTGAATCTGTCAAACTCGATCCTCCAAGTGGAGATGAGTTACCTTCTAGAGGGTTTGAAGCAGAGGATGCCGGATATCAAGCTCCTGCAGAGGATGGAACAACTGTTCAGGTTAGTGTGAAATCAGACAGCAAACGTCTTCAACTATTATATCCTTTCCCAGCTTGGAAAGGACAAGACCTAAAAGGATTAAAGCTACTTATTAAGGCAAAAGGAAAGTGTACCACCGATCATATTTCCATGGCAGGTCCATGGTTGAAGTTTAGAGGACATCTAGACAACATCAGCAACAACATGCTCATCGGTGCTATCAACTTCTTTAATGAAAAAACAGATAGTGTCAAGAACCAACTTACCGGTGAATATGGTACAGTGCCCTTGACACAACGTGCTTATAAAGCTGCCGGCATTGGCAGCTTGGTAGTAGGAGATGAAAACTATGGCGAAGGATCTTCAAGAGAACACGCCGCTATGGAACCCAGGCATCTTGGCGTAAGCGCGGTGTTGGTGAAATCGTTTGCACGTATTCATGAAACAAACTTGAAAAAACAAGGAATGTTGGCGTTGACTTTTTCAAATAAAGAGGACTACACTAAAATTCAAGAGGACGATAATATTGATATCGTTGGGTTGACAAGCTTTACTCCAGGTAAACCACTTCACCTTGTGTTAAACCATAAAGATGGTTCGATTGAAACATTGGAAGTGCTTCATAGTTATAATGAGCAACAAATAGAATGGTTTAAATCAGGTGGGGCATTGAATGTTATACGTGCTAACTCAATTTAAACTTTGCTTATAGATTATT